>NZ_JAAHHS010000572.1 GCF_010692395.1 Moorena sp. SIO3H5 | reverse complement strand
TTATCTGACAGTTACTTTTGCCGTCGCCCTCAAATGAGGACTTTACCTAAAGATGCTTTCTTTAGCCGGAAAGAAAAATTACCCATTGGGCAAGCATTAGGTAAAATAAGCGGTTGCTGTATCAAGAGAGTTCCCCCAGGGAGTCCGATTTTGATACCAGGAGAAGAAGTTACTCAGTGGCATCTCAAAGTTTTAGAATCTAACACCATGATTGATATCACTTGTTAAATCATAAAAGTAAGATTGTTAACACCGTATGGTTTTATTGCTTGCTATCAATTACCTAATAAAAAATGTCTTCACTAGTAAACAAAGTCACCTTATCCCAAGCCGAGAAAGAATTCTTTTGGGAAAATGGATTTATCAAGCTAAACAGACTATTAACCAGCGAAGCTATAGATAAATTACGGGAGCTAACCTACAACTCTAAGGAAATAACCAAAGCTCCTGAATACTATACTGGGGATTTTTCCAGAATTGGTTACGGTGTAGAAAATTCTGTCACTCACCAGATCTATTCTGAGGAAAACTTTAAATACACTCTCAAACAATTAATTGAGAATGACTTAACTTTCTTTGAAAGTGTGGGATTTGAATTAAAGCCCAACAAAAGAGGATTTTATTTCCACTTGGATGTAGCTAGTTTTAGCTTTATTAAAGCAGAAGATTTAGCCTATTCTATTTGGATACCACTAGTTCCCATTAATACCAAAGAGCAGCACGGAGGGATGGCATACGTACCTCAAAACGTTTATCCTGCCTCTGGGTATTTTTCCCTTATTTATGAACTAGTACAACACGAAAATATTGCCGAATTTTGTCAAACTGAAGATTTTAAATTTTTTAACTTTCCCCATGCTTCCAAAGTAGAAGAATTGATTCTAGAGAAAAATAAAGTGGAAGATGACTTTGAAGTAGGTGATGCTCTGTTATTAAACAAATTTGTTTGGCATAGGAGTGCCCCTCTGAAGGAAGGAAAGTTACCTTCGAGGATGGCATACACAATGCGTTTTGTGGATTCCCAAGCCCGCTATGGTAAAAAGTTTCTTGATGATTTTAATTACATGGTGAAAGCTATGGGGGATGATCCTTTAACTTCATTTGGTTATAAATTAACTGACCTTAAGGATGGTGATTTCATTTCTAAAAGTAAATTTATTTATAGCTCTAACTTATTCTAAATCCTACATCCTGACTTCTTAAAAGCTTATGTCTTTGCTAGTCAACAAAATCACTATATCCCCAGAAGAAAAAAAATCTTTTGCTGAGAATGGATTTGTCAAACTAAAAAAACTATTTACGGAAGAAACGATCGATAAATTACGGAATTTAACCGCCCAATCCAATCAAGTAACAAGAGTTCCCGAATCTTACAGTGGGGATTTTTCCAGACTGGGCTATGACCTAGAAAATACCGTAACAAAAAAAGTATATTCCCAGGAAAACTTTAAAAATGCCCTCAAGCAATTAATCGCAAATGAATTAATATTCACCCAAGGTGTGGGATTTGAATTAAAACCAAACAGAAAAGGATTTCATTTCCATCTAGATTTAGTTAGCTTCAACTTCATTAAACCAGAAGATTTAGGATATTCTATTTGGATCCCCCTAGTTCCAATTAATACCAAAGATCAACATGGAGGCATGGCATATGTATCGCGAAAGGCTTATCCCACCTTTGGGTACTATGCCCTCCGGTATGAACTAATACAACACAAAGACTTTGCCGAATTTTGTCAAACCGAAGAGTTTAATTATTTTGAGTTTTTCTATGCTTCTAAAGCTGAAGAGATGGTTTTAGAGAAAAATAAAGTAGAAGATAGCTTTGAAGTGGGTGATGCCCTTCTACTAGACAAATTTGTTTGGCATAGAAGTGTCCCCCTCCTGGAGGGAAAATTACCATCGAGAATGGCATATACAATGCGTTTTGTAGATTCCCAAGCCCGATACTCAAAAATTTTCCTTGATGGTCTTTACTCACTGATAAAATCTAATGGTGACGATACTTTAACGTCATTTGGTTATAAATTAACTGACCTTAAGGATGGTGATTTTATTTCCAAAAGTAAATTCGTTTAATAGTAACTTTAATCTTAATTAAAGTTCGTATACTTCCTGTTTACTTTGAAGACTAATTTTAGTAAAATTTAAAAAAATGTAACTATGAGTGTAAATACAAAAAACTCTAATATAAATAATTCCATAACTCCCTTTTATTCCCAAGAAGAACGAAACTTGCGCATAGATCTTGCTGCTGCTTACCGCTTGATTCACTATTATGGGATGACAGACATGATCTACACCCATATTTCCTTGCGGATTAAAGAGGAACCACCAGTATTCCTGATTAATCCCTATGGTATGATGTTCAACGAAATATGTGCATCAAATTTGGTTCCAGTGGATGCTAATGGCAACAAAATTGACCAGGCAGACGTGGAAGTAAATCCTGCTGGATTTACGATACACAGTGCTATTCATAATGGTTGCCCTAATGCTCATGCAATCATCCACACCCATACTGTTAGTGGCATGGCTGTTGCTGCTATGGAAGAGGGTTTGTTGCCCCTGAACCAAATTTCCATGGAATTTTATAATCGGGTTGCCTACCATGATTATGAGGGAATTTCACTTGACCTTGATGAGCGAGAAAGGCTTGTGGCATCTCTGGGAAACAAGAAATGTTTAATTCTCCGTAACCACGGTCTTTTAACTCTAGGTGAAACAGTGGCAGAGGCGTTCTACTACATGTACTACCTGAATAAGGCGTGCGAGATTCAGGTTAATGTGTTAAGTAGCAACGCCAAGCCAATCATACCACCACCTGAGATTTGCGAACATACAGCACGGCAGTTCGAAGGTCCCTTCCACAAGAATAACCAAGAATTCCAGAGTGTATGGGAAGCTAATCGCCGTTTGCTCGATCGGCTCGATCCCTCTTATATTGACATACTCCCACCCAAGTTACCCTAGGAAAAATCATGGCATCTTCAAATATACAAAAAAACTACGATGTCGTTATCGTCGGTGGTGGACACAATGGACTAGTCGCAGCCTGTTATCTTACCAAAGCGGGTAAATCTGTTTTGGTGCTAGAACAACAAGATAAGGTAGGAGGAGCAGTTGTTTCAGAACAACTATTTACAGGTATCGAAGCGAAACTCTCAGTGTATGCCTATCTAGTGGGAATGCTCCCACAAAAAATTATCTCAGATCTAGATTTAAATTTTAAATTCCGACAAAGAAATCCCGCTTCCTTCACTCCATATGAAAAAGATGGAAAGCATCAAGGTTTACTGATTAGTAATAGTGATGAAACAATTACTCATAAATCTTTTGGACAACTCACCGAAAATTTACAAGAGTACCCAAACTATTGCAAATTCCATCAATTACAAAAATCTCTAGGAAAGCATCTTTGGCAATCTTTACTCGAACCAATGCAGACCAGAGATGATATTAAAAATCGCTTTCAAACAGAAGAAGAAAAACTAGCTTGGAAATTATTTATAGAGCAACCCTTGGGAGTTGCTATTGAAGAATTCTTTCAAAGCGATTTGGTGCGGGGTTTAGTATTCACAGATGGAACTATTGGCACCTTTACCCATCCCCATGACTCGTCCTTAAAACAAAATCGGACGTTTCTCTATCATATTATTGCCAATGGTACAGGGGATTGGTGCTGGGGGGGCGACAAGCGCCCTGTAACCCTTGATACATCTTAAATTGAGCAAATTATGGTAAAAAAAGATAGGTCATAACTTGTCAATACGACCTATCAATTGAAAATGCTACCAGAATTATATCAA
>NZ_JAAHHS010000571.1 GCF_010692395.1 Moorena sp. SIO3H5 | reverse complement strand
AGAAAGAGCTTGGATCCAGCCATTATCCCTGGGGCGTGGATTGAGGTGAGTGGCACCAGCAAACTAAAGCGCAAAACTCGAAAACTTATACTTAAAGCCTATGAGGTGAGCCTTGCTGCTCCCCCCCACCAGCAGCCAACAACTGTTTTGGTTCCCAAAACTCCCAGCCGCAAAGCGAGTATTTTAGTTTGTCAGAAATCCAGTTGTCGGAAACGGGGGGGTAAAGCGGTGTGTAATGCGATCGCATCGAGTTTAAAGGAGCATGGTTTAGAAGACCAAGTCAAAATTAAAGAAACTGGCTGCCTCAAACAGTGCAAACATGGCCCCAACCTGGTGATGATGCCAGACAAAGCTCGCTACAGCGAAGTGGCTCCCCAGCAAATTCCCAGCCTGATCGAACGACACTTTGTCTGAAGTTAGCTTTCCGGCAAAAGAAGCCCCACACCTCAAGGCGCAGCATGAGTGTGGTTAGAAGTTACCGCAAAAAGAGTGGAGCCTTTATGGTTGGTCGGTTATGCGTAAAAGAGGTGCGACCCGTGGCGAATTTAATTCGCCTACGGAAAGCGCACCTTTGGTTAAAACTTTATGATTAAGGCTGCCTTAATAAACAGGTTTCATCTCCGGGATGAATTTTGCACAGGATATGCATGGAATAGGGAAACGAGCTATCAAGCTTCTTATTAACTCGCTACGGCGTCATTCCGGGTAGCTGCGCCTCTTGTATAAATTGTCTTTTTTAAAAATTGGTAATTCTGATTATCAGTTTTTTGTCTTTCATTTTGGATTACTACCTGTATATACATCTGCTAGAATCAGAATAGGTCGAGCCAACTTGAGGACAAGTCAAAATGAGAATTGCGTACCAGTATCGGTTAAAACCAACGAAACAGCAAAAAGCCAAGATAGACCATTGGCTGTCAATGCTTTGCGCTCAATATAACTACCTGCTAGCTGCTCGATTCCATTGGTACGAACAAAATCGTTGCTCAATCAATGCTTGTCCCCTGGTTTGTTACCTTCCGGAATTAAGGGATAATCCAGATTACTACAGCCAGAAAAAGACTTTACCCAATCTCAAAAAGACTCACCCTTGGTATAAGGACATCCATTCCCAAGTACTTCAGGATGTCGTCAAAAGGGTTAAGTTGGCCTTTGATAGATTCATCAAAGGGGACAGTAATGGGAAACGAAGTGGGAAACCTAGATTTAAAAAGCACCACCGCTACCGCACCTTTACTTACCCTCAAATGAAGGAAGGATGTTTGGAGGGCAACCTGATTAACCTTCCAAAAATAGGCAAAATCAAGATTGTCCTGCACCGTCTTATTCCAGATGGATTCAAGGTAAAAACAGCTTCAATTACCAAAAAGTGTGATGGGTATTATCTGGTTTTGTCCCTAGAAGACAAAACTGTCCCTGAAGTTAAACCTGACATTAATCCTGATTCAATAGTAGGCATTGATGTTGGTCTTAAGGAGTTCTTGACTACCTCTGAAGGGGAAACAATAGAGATTCCTCAATATTACCGAAAGTCTCAAAAAAGGCTGAAGGTTATTCAGAAAAGGGTATCTCGACGGGTGTTGGGAGGCAGAAACAGAATCAAAGCTATTAAACAGCTTGGTAGACAGCACAAAAAAGTAGCAGACAAACGGAAAGACTTCCATTTCAAGACCGCTAATTATTTGCTATCAAAATACGATGTAGTAGCTTACGAAAAGTTAAACGTAAAAGGGATGGCTAAATCCCGATTGGCTAAATCTGTGTTGGATGCTGGGTGGTCAAGCTTTCTGGGGATCCTAACAAACAAAGCCTTAAATGCTGGTTTGTTGACGGTACCGGTAAGTGCCTTGAATACTTCACAGAATTGCTCCAATTGCGGCAAAAAAGTCCCTAAAAAGCTGCATGTTCGGTGGCATGATTGTCCCTATTGCGGATGCAGTTTGGATCGCGACCACAATGCTGCGATCAATATACGAAATAGAGCGGTAGGGCAGTCCGTTCTTAAAGCCCAGCGCCTCCTAAGGGATGCCCGGATTGGCTGGGAAGCCTACGCTGAACCCAACGGGTCAGCGTAGGAGCTGTCACCCCATCAGTGGACTGCCGTGATGATGCACCAAATACCAAGAGCCAGCCATAAGCTCAAACGTATTGGTTGCTATGGATTCTGCCTCAATCCTTCTACCCTTGCTAACTTGCAACACTTTTTCTAGCACAACAACGTAGGCAAGAGTGTCCCTGAGCTCACTAGCAATAATCTCTGGTTCAATTTCCAGGTATTGGGTATTCTTGAATATCGCTTCCCAAGATGAGCTAATCTCCCGCCAACCTTTAATTACATCACGTCCGGGGTGAATACAAAGACTACCAGTTCCTTGAGACCAGACCTTACTCATGGCTTCAATGTCTTTTTTCTCAAAAGCTCGATAAAACGCTGTGTTGGTGGCTAATACGTCTGTGCGATCGCTACTCATAGTTTTTTGTTGAGTTTCACAATTGTGAATAGCTTTAATTATATATAGTTAAATCGAATTAATCACATCTAAGCAGTCAGCATTCAGCAGTCAGCAGTTGGCCTTTGGAACCTCAAGTATCGTGGCACAGGCTTCTAGCCTGTGACCTAACCCATAGCGCATAAGCAAGCGATTCAAGTACCGTGGGCTATGGGCATAAACTGATAGCTGATAGCTGACCGCTGATAACTGATAACTGATAGCTGACCGCTGATAACTGATAACTGATAGCTGACCGCTGATAGCTGATAGCTGACCGCTGATAACTGATAGCTGATTGCTTAAGGATTGCGCTCTTGGAGCCGTATCATAAATATGGGTGAGATTATCTTAATGGTGGCATGGAAACAATTTGGGAACTCGATTTTTACTCCCGCCCAATTTTGGACGAAAATCAGAAGAAACTTTGGGAAGTCTTAATTTGCGAGAGTCCTTTGGACATCAACCTCTCACCTGAGACACTGTTTCAATACGCTAGTTGGTGTCCCAACCAGCAGGTGAATTCAATTTGGTTGGGGCAGGCTTTGGCAGATGCGATCGCAAAAGCTAAACAGCCACCAACCAAGATTCGCTTCTTTCGGCGTCAGATGAACAATATGATTACCAAAGCCTGTAATGAGCTGAATATTCCAGCTCAACCCAGCCGTCGCACCTATGCTTTGGAGCGATGGTTAAAACAAAGGATAGAGGACTTTTATCCCAATCAACCAGGCTATGACCCCGCAGCCGCTGCTTCCTCATTTGTCCGTTATCAATCCCCCATCCCTAAACCATTACCCGATGCTTTGCAGGGACAAAAGTGGGCAGTTGTAAGTCTACAAGCTGCTGCCTTTGAGGAAATGAACGAGTGGGAGATAGACTTTGGTGAAGCCTTCCCGGTCTCGATCATGGACATTACCCCAGAAACGCCCATTCCCGGTGTGATTATATTTTCCCAACGAGCCAAACCCCTAGCAGCATGGATGTCAGGTTTGGAGCTATCCTTTGTCAGACTTGACACTACCGATGATAAGCCAAAGTTGTTACTAGAAACTGGTGCCAATGATAGCTGGATTCTCGCTAACCTGACCAAATCCCAAATTCTGGCAGAGGCAAAAGGGTTTGAAGAAGCAAAGCAGAAAGCTAATTTCGTCCATTTTCTGGCCGTACAATCGAGTCCAACTTCAGAACAGTTTGCCGGATTTTGGCTATGCCGGGAGTTATAGCGCTACGGGCAAGGCAAAAGGCAAAAGGCAAAAGGCAAAAGGCAAAAGGCAGAAGGCAGAAGCTAAAAATAAATTGTGAGTAATTTTTATTACCTACTCCATACTCCCA
>NZ_JAAHHS010000570.1 GCF_010692395.1 Moorena sp. SIO3H5 | reverse complement strand
CACTAACTCCATCTGAATTTGGTCTGGTTGGAGGTCTAGGTCAGTTAAGCTAGCCAAGGTAATTAGTGCCAAAGCTCGCAATTGCTCAGCCGCAGTAGTAGTTGACTGTTTACCTAGCACGATCAGCAACCGAGTCTTTTGCTCTTCTAGGAGAAGCATACCATAAATTGGTGGGTCAATGGTTGCCTTGATTTGGTCAAAGGTTGTTTGCCACACCGGTTGCTTGCCTGTCATAATTTTTGAACAAAAAGGAGTATAAAGGGGATGTAGCCTTGACCTTGACCTTGACCTTAGGTCACGCTATGCGAACGGTCACGCTACGCGAACGGTCACGCTAAGTGATCAATAATCTTTGATTGAGATGAGGTGCTCTCAATCACAATGCCCTTAGTGGGGGATATACTGTAAGGGTAGGGACGCTGATCTGCCTTAGCCCCACGAATTTTAGTAATTCGCAGCCAATTTTTGTAGCTAATGTCTTCTCCCTGATTCATTTCATCCCAGTCAGGTGAATAAAGGTCTACTACGAGATCATAAAGGTTCAATAAATTGTAGCGATCGCTTTTTTCGATTCCGTCCTGAGCAAAAATATCTAACACTGCCACATCAGGCTGACGGAGTTGACGATTTTTACGGTAGACCAGCTTAATAAACTCTCTAGGGGTACAGTTGATTAGTAGAGGCGTGAGGGAGTCAAAGATTACTCGACAGGGTTTAGGCATTTGCTCAAGCTGTTGCGCAATCCTGAGCAAAAGCATCTCCGGGTCATTCAGATTCAGGTGTACAGAGGTTGCTGGCAATGTCTCTACCATGGGACTAAAGGTATCGAGGATCACCAACTGCCCTGCTTCCAGGTAGGGGTCAGGGAGCAATCCCCAACTTGGGAGGGTTTGATAAACTTGCTGCCTAGGAATATCGGCACTAATATATAGGACTGATTCTTGGCGATGCAAGCCACAGAGCAAAAACTGATAGGCTAGAGTACTCTTACCCAGTCCGGGAGCGCCCTCCACCAAGCAAGCGGTGTTATAGGGGATTTTGCCTGGGAGCAATTTTTCGAGTGACCCAAACACTAAATAGGGAGCATCCTCAATAAATTTTAATGATTCGGTGGTTGAGGGGGGAGATATTTGGCTGGCACTGTACAATATCTCAATACCGTTTTCTGTGATTGCCATGCGGTTAGAACCACAGACATGGTCAGATGCTCGCATTTTAAATACTTCTAGATAGCGATCGCGTCTACGACCAACTAGTTCTTTTGATAGCATAATCATGCCATCGACAATGGTTTCTTCCACACCAAAGCTGGATAGGTGTCCAGTTTCATGAGCAGGGATACCTGAGATAAAGATACCCACTCCACCGATTTGTTGCATCAGGGTTGCTAATTGGAAGGTCTTTTCTCGCTGGATGGCTCGGTTATTGACTTTGTAGAACAAGACTGATAGAGAATCCACCACAAAACGTTGAGGCTGGAAGGAGGCGATTTCCTGAGCAATTTGATCTAGGTGTTCTTCAACCCGGATATTAGTTTGGGTAACAAAGACAATGCGCAGCATTTCTTGTTGAATCAGACGTTCTAAGTCCCAACCAAAACCGGCTGCCATCTGGGACAGATGAGAGGGGGTTTCCTCAAAAGAAAAGAGCAAGCCTTTTTCCCCTCGGTCAACTCCAGCCATGAGAAACTGTAGGGCAAAGGTAGTTTTACCAGTGCCAGCAACTCCCGAGAGGATGATTGAACGACCGTAGGGGATACCTCCCCGCAACAGTTGATCCAAACCCGGAATTCCCATCACCATACGCCCTGCTGGAACTGACCAACTCACCGACTTTTGCCTGAGGGTTAGGGTAGGGCTAAGAATCCGCACCCCCACATTAGTGATCACAAAGGGAAATGGTTCCATATAAGGTGCCAGACCCCGTAATTTATGAACCTGTAACCAACGGCGTTGCTCCCCTGCCTCCTCATGGGTCGAAAGGTAAAGGATGCCATCAGCCAAAGCAAATTCTGGACTGTGGTTAATCTGGGAGCGTTCGGATTCATTGACTAAAAAAGTCGTGCAACGAGCACTGGCGAGGCGAACCGATAGTTCGTAGCAAAAACGGCGGAAGTCACCACTTTTTTCGGTCAGCTCAGCAATGGCCTTAAAAGAGTCAATTACTATAACTTCTGCTTGATGTTGATTGACCAAACCCACTATATGATCCGCCAACCTAGGCATCGGTTGTTCAATTAAGAATGAGCCAATATCACTATAGATCACCTGCTCACCAAATACTTGAGCATCGAAGAATTGGAAGTGCTGCATATAACGCACCACCTTAAGGGTTGGCTCGGAAAGGGTACTGAGATAAAGAGCTCTCTTATGGGGTTGGTGCTTGATAGTGTTAAACAGAATCTGCTGCACCAAAATTGTTTTGCCAGTGCCAGGAGCCCCTGCCAAGATATTCAACGAGTAGATGGGAAAGCCACCGCCCAAAACGGCATCCAGATTTGGCACTCCTGTAGGCATTAATTTGATTTTGGGCATTAGTCATTAGCCATTAGTCATTAGCCATTAGTCATTAGTCATTAGTGGTAAGTTAACTAATAATCAATCAAATCGTAGATTTGTAATAGGTTGTGTTCTGACTTTCCCAGGTAATTACCATACCCTGCTGCTTCAGATTCTCTAATTCATGGATCAACTCTTGAGGGCTGAATCCAGTGCGATTTGCTAATTCATTGATGTCCATCTCCTCCACCCCCTGCAAGATTTCCATGATATTACGACTCTGGTTAAGCAACTCCTTAAAGCCATTGTTATTGAAGTAATTATTATTAAAGACAGGCATTCCAGTCAGCACACCAGTTTGAGCTTCAATCACCTCGTTGATGCTTATTCCATCTGAGGTAATTTCAAAAAACCGGATTTCTTTGCTGTGGGGCGCTCCCCTGACCTTCATAATGTTTATGGCTCGTCCAATGCGACCAGATAGTTCTACATAGCGCAAGAGGATAACATTATCAACCACAAAGGAGACGCCATACTCACTCAACTGAAACGGTCCGAATAGCTCCCCAATTTCGTTGGTTACGATGGTGGTCACACCTTGAAGTTTCAACTGGTTCACTAAGGAGTAAATATAGTCTTTGTAGCGAACCTTATTTGGGGTGGCAATCTCAATATCCTTGAGAGAATCAAGCATAATCCGGCGAGCTTTAACCCTCTCTACAACAGCTTTAACCTTAGCAGCATGGATATCCGGCTGTAGTTCTACGGGAGAATCATACATATGCACTAGCATTCCCTGCTTTTCCATGGCCTCTAAATCCCAACCTAAGGACATGGCAATGGCTTTGAGCTGTTGGGGATTTTCTTGAAAGGTAACAATTACTCCAGGCTCCCCTTTGAGAATTCCAGCCACAATGAAGTGAAGTCCCATCAAGGTTTTACCAGTGCCTGCGCCTCCAGCAACCATAGTTGCCGTGCTATGCTGCAATCCCCCATCTAACATCCTATCCAGTTCTGGGATGCCAGTGGAAAGTTTTTCTTGGCTGACCTGGGTCTTCATCCATAAGTTTTTCAGCATCTTAATCCGGGGATAGACTTCTATGCCAGTCTCACTGATTTCAAAGGGGTGCAACCCGGTAAAATAATTTTCCCCCCTGAGTTTGAGCACATCTAAATAACGCTGGAAGTGTAACCCCAGAGGCTGATTTTGCAGACGAATAATCCCATCCGCGATGGCAAAGATCGGTTGATGTTTAATTTCTTCGTCAGTGTATTCCCCTACTAAAAAAGCTGTTACTCCCCAAGTGGTCAGACGCACTGAGAGGTCGTAGCCAAACTTACGTACTTCTACGGGATCCGTTGA
>NZ_JAAHHS010000057.1 GCF_010692395.1 Moorena sp. SIO3H5 | reverse complement strand
TTAGCTGGAGGTGTCAATCTACTTCTATCTCCTGAGACTAGTATTATTTTCTCTCAGGCTAAAATGTTATCTCCCGATGGTCGATGCAAGACCTTTGATGCCTCGGCAAATGGCTATGTACGTGGATAGGGATGCGGAGTGATTGTTTTAAAACGACTCTCTGACGCGGTAGCCAATGGGGATAATGTTCTGGCAGTAATTCGTGGAACTGCGATCAATCAAGACGGAGCCAGTGGTGGCTTGACAGTGCCTAATGGTCCATCTCAAGTAGCGGTTATTCGCAAAGCGTTATCCAATGGAGGAGTAGACCCAGCAAGTGTTAGTTATATCGAAGCTCATGGTACGGGAACTTCCTTGGGAGACCCTATTGAAGTTGGAGCGATAGGAACGGTATTTGGAAAAACCCACTCCCAAGAGCAACCTTTAATAGTTGGTACCGCTAAAACTAACATAGGTCACTTAGAGGTAGCAGCAGGAATAGCAGGTTTGATGAAAGTAGTCCTGCAACTGCAACATCAACAGATTGCACCATCACTACATTTTAAGCAACCCAATCCTTATATTAATTGGTCTCAATTACCAGTGCAAGTTTCGACTCAACTCACCCCTTGGCAAACCAATGGTAAAAGTCGCATCGCTGGAGTAAGCTCTTTTGGTTTTAGTGGAACTAATGCTCATGTGGTTATCGAAGAAGCACCAAAAGAAGGTAACAGCTTATCGGCAACAGTAGAGGAGAATGGCAATTCGACTGTAAAAGAAGATACTCTAGAACGTGCAGTTTATCTATTAACTCTTTCAGCCAAAACTCAAGCAGCTCTTGATGATTTAGTTAATAGTTATCAAAACTATCTCAAAAATTATCCAGAATTAAGAATCGCTGATATTTGTTATACGGCTAACACATGCAGAAGTCACTTCAACAACAGATTAGCAGTTGTCGCCTCGAACCAACAAGAATTAGTGGAAAAACTCCGACAGCACCAACAGGGAGAAGAGGTAACAGGAATCTACTCAATAGAACTGCCAAACAACAGTACAGCACCTAAAATCGCCTTGTTATTCACAGGACAAGGTTCCCAATATGTCAATATGGGTAGGCAGTTGTATCAACAAGCACCTGTATTCCGCAAAGCACTTGAGCAATGTAATGAAATTCTCCTTGGTACAGAAACGTTCCGGGAAAAGTCCTTACTAGAAATTCTCTATCCAGCAAACCAAGAACAGTCTAATTCATCCTTACTAGACCAAACAGCCTATACCCAACCCTGCTTATTTGCCCTAGAATACGCCTTATTTAAACTCTGGCAATCTTGGGGAATCCAACCAGATGTGGTCATGGGTCATAGTGTAGGAGAATATGTAGCAGCAACAGTAGCAGGAGTATTCAGCTTAGAAGAGGGCCTCAAACTAATTGCAGCCAGGGGCTCTTTGATGCAACAATTGCCCGCAGGTGGTGAGATGGTTTCGGTTATCGCCTCAGAGTCGAAAGTGCTGGAGATATTTAAGGCTATGTCCCTAGAAGAAAAAGTAGCCATAGCAGCCATCAATGGACCCGAAAGCACAGTCATTTCTGGGGAAGCAGAAGCAGTAGGAGCGATCGCAACTCACCTAGAATCCCTTAGCATCAAAACGAAACAACTACAGGTATCCCATGCCTTCCATTCACGATTGATGGAACCAATGCTGGCAGAGTTTGAAGCAGTAGCCAAACAGGTAACCTATAGTCAGCCTCAAATATCACTAATATCTAATGTTACTGGTCAACAAGTGGGCTCAGAAATTACTTCTGCCGAATATTGGGTGAGTCATGTCCGACAACCAGTGCGCTTTGCCGAGAGCATGACAACTTTACATCAGGAAGGATATGAGTTATTCCTCGAAATCGGACCCAAACCAATTTTGTTAGGTATGGGGCGTCAATGTCTGCCAGAAGGGGTTGGTGTTTGGTTACCATCCTTGCGCCCTGGAGTAGAAGCATGGCAGCAGATGTTGCAGAGTTTGGGACAGTTATATATGAAAGGGATCAAGGTAAACTGGTCAGGGTTTGACCAAGATTACGCCTGTCATAAGGTAGCAATACCCACCTATCCATTCCAGAGAGAAAGTTATTGGATAGATACTGACAAAAATCAAGGGCAAAAAGCTGTTAATGGTAGCTCAAGTTTAATTGTAGACTTACTTAATCAAAGTGATATAGAAGGGTTGAATCAGGAATTAAGCTTTTCTACAGAATTAACTGCAGACGAACAAAAAATGTTGCCTAAGTTGCTAGGAATCTTAGTCAACCGTCACCAAGATTATCTGGAATTTAAAGGTAATGTAGTTTATGACTATTACAATTCTTTTGCAGAAATTAGTCAAGAAAAATTGAGTAAAGAAAAGCAACAAGAAAATAATTCACTGCAATTCTTAACTTTTGGAATATTACCAGAAAGTATTCCCGGTTTTTCCTGGCTAAAAATGTTGACTAACTCTAATCAAAACCCGACCCATAAAACAGCCTTATTAGAGGCACAGCAAGAGTTGAGAAGGCTATGTTTTTCACAAGTAGACTTCTCATCTACCAAAAAAGTGTTAGATTTTGGTTGTGGATATGGCTCGGATTTAATAACCTTAGCCAAAAATCACCCACACCTACAACTAAACGGTTATACAATTTCTAGTGGACAAGCTAAATTTGCTGCCAACCAAGTTAATGATTATCAACTTCAAGAGCAGATACAAATTTTTAACCGAGACAGTTCAAAAGATGAGTTTCCTGATAATTACAACCTGGCATTTGGATTTGAAGTAGCTCATCATATTAAGGATAAATCGCTGTTATTTTCCAATATAAGCAGGCATCTTCAGGAAGAAGGTCTATTAGTAATGGCAGATTTTATCGCTAATAGTGATGTTGATATTGACCACGAAGAAACATCATCTTACTTTATTACCAAACAACATTGGGTAGAGCAACTCTCACCAAATAAATTGCAATTAATTAGTGCTATAGATATTAGTCATGAAGTATCCAACTATTTGTATGATGCTGAATTTGAAGAAAATCTCAGAGAATTATATGAACAAAATCATGACGATAATGTTAAGTCAGCTTTTCAATCCTATAATCAGTTAGGTAAATTACTGAGCAAAGGATTGGCTAGCTATGTATTACTAACAGCAAAAAAACAAGAAAATTTACCACAAGAGCAAAGTTATCAGTTGAACCGAGAAATGCTAGCTCAACTGTCTTCTTACTCTGAAGTAGCTGTTAAACAATGGGTTTACGAACTGAAGTGGGAAACCAAAAAACATCAACAGTTGCTATCACCCAATAAACCAGGAAATTGGCTCATATTTGCTGATCAGCAAACCCAAGCATTGAAAACGGTCTTAGCAAAACAGAATCAAAATTGTCTCATCGTAACCCCAGGCTCTAGTTACAAGCAGTTAGATGACCAACACTATCAACTAAATCCCACGAATGCACAAGAATTTCAACAACTAATAAAAGAGTTGTTTACTACCCAAGATACCTTAGAAGGAGTAGTTCATCTATGGAATATTAATACCTCAACAGAAGAGTTGGAAGCTGCTCAAGAACTAGGTTGTGCCAGCGTACTATATTTAGTGCAAGCATTGGTGTCAAACTCGCAATCATCAATAGTACCTCTATGGTTAGTTACTCAGGGAACACAAAATGTAGAAGAGAATGAACCGAAACTAGCAGTACAGCAAGCACCAGTGTGGGGGTTGAGTCGGGTAATAGCACTAGAACACCCAGAGCTGAAATGTAGGCGAGTTGATTTAGACCAAACCAGGAACAGCTTAGAAGCCTTAGAAGCATTAGGTAAGGAACTTTTAAATCCTGATGATGAAGACCAAATAGCAATTCGTGGAGGAGTGCGTTATTCCGCTAGATTGGCAAGGCGAACCCAAAAGTCAATTTCAGAGCAAGAGCAACAGATAGCATTCGGAACAGAAGGCAGTTACTTATTGACTGGTGGTTTGGGAGCATTGGGATTGGAAGTAGCCCAATGGATGGTTAAGCAGGGGGCACGACATATAGTATTAAACGGGCGTCGTACTCCCTCAGAAACAGCTCAGGAAACTATCCAGCAATTAGAACAAACAGGAGCTAAAATCTCAGTCATACTAGGAGATGTTTCTAAGGAAGAGGACGTTGCTAGTATCCTGAAGCAGATTGAGGCATCTCAAGCACCATTACGAGGGGTGATTCATGCAGCAGGATTCCTGGATGATGGTGTTTTACAACAGATGAGCTGGGAGCGTTTCAGGCAAGTTATGGCTCCTAAAGTACAAGGTGCTTGGTATTTGCATCAGTTGACTCAGAAGCTACCACTAGACTTCTTTGTTTGTTTTTCCTCCATTGCATCCTTACTGGGTTCACCTGGTCAAGGGAACTATGCCGCAGCAAATGCTTTTATGGATACTTTGGCTGACTATCGTCGGAGCTTGGGCTTACCGGGATTAAGCATTAATTGGGGAGCTTGGGATCAAGGAGGAATGGCTTCTCGTCTAGGGAGTCAACATCAAAGTCGGTTGCGCACAACCGGAATGAATCTTATAACTCCAGAGAAAGGATTGCAGATATTAGGAGAGTTGCTATCACAGCCCGTTAGCCAAGTAGGAGTATTCCCCATAAATTGGCCTCAATTCTTAGGACAGCTGCCAGTAGGACATACAATTCCATTTTTAGAAGCTTTTGCTTCCAGAAAACTACAAAAAGAAACAACTAAGGATGAAAACTTTTTAGAACAACTAGCAGTAGCACTTGAGAGTGAACGCAACCAAATTCTGATCGGTTATCTTCAAGTTCAAGTCGGTAAATTGCTGGGATTTGATAAATCCAAACTGCCCAATCCAGAGTTGGGATTCTTTGACATGGGCATGGATTCCTTGCTAACAGTTGAGTTAAGAAATCTCTTGAGTTCTAATTTGGGTTGCTCGATTAGTGCAGCTGAGTTGTTTGGGACTTCTAATATCCAAAACTTAGCGGAACATTTAATCAAAGAAATTTTGCCAGAGGGGCAAGACGAAGAAGAAGTTGATCTTGATGACAGTCAAAATACACAAAACCTAGATTCTGCGCAGATAGAAACTCAAGGAAAAGTTGATCATGCGATTGCTGCTGAGTTACAAGAAATCAAGAATTTACTGAAGGAGGGTAACTGACAATGAGCAATGTTTCTAAAACAACCCAACAAGATGTAACCTCTCAAGAGGTGCTTCAAGTATTACAAGAAATGCGGAGTAGGCTTGAAGCAGTCAACAAAGCAAAAACTGAACCAATCGCTATTGTGGGCATGGCCTGTCGGTTTCCTGGTGGAGCTAATGACCCATCTACATATTGGCGCTTATTACATGATGGAATAGATGCTATTACACCAGTACCACCTCACCGTTGGGATGTTAATGCTCATTACGAGCCTAACCCAGAAATTCCAGGAAAAGCCTACACCAAACAGGGTGGATTTATTGAGCAAGTTGACCAGTTCGACCCTTTGTTTTTTGGTATTTCTCCTCGGGAAGCAATTAGTTTAGATCCTCAGTACAGACTACTTTTAGAAGTTACCTGGGAAGCTCTGGAAAATGCTGGGCAAACATGGACTAACCTTAAGAATAGTAAGACAAGTGTATTCATGGGCGTCTCCACAGATGACTATGCGAGTCTGAGTAATCCTATTCTTGTTAATAATCGAAGTCTTGGTGTAGGCCGTATTTCTCATTTACTGGGTTTACAAGGGTCTAATATACAGTTAGATACCGCTTGTTCAAGTTCTTTAGTTGCGATCCATCTAGCTTGTCAAAGTTTGCGCTCAGGAGAGTCCAACTTAGCATTAGTAGGTGGAGTGAATTTAATCTTATCACCAATCAGTACTATTGGCCGCTGTAAAATGAAAGCACTATCCCCTGATGGTCGCTGCAAGACTTTTGATGCTGCTGCTAATGGTTATGGTCAGGCAGAAGGATGTGGTGTTGTTGTTTTGAAGCGTTTGTCCGATGCAATTACTGATGGTGATTTAATTTCAGCACTTATCCGAGGTTCTGCAATCAATCACGATGGGCCTAGTAGCGGTCTTACAGTTCCTAATGGAATGGCTCAGAAACAAGTGATTCAACAAGCCTTGAGCAATGCTAGGTTAGAACCCCATCAGGTGAGCTATTTGGAAGCTCACGGGACAGGAACTGCTTTAGGAGACCCCATCGAAATAGAAGCTTTAGCCGCAATATACGGCAAAAATCGTCCAGTGGATCAGCCTTTAGTGGTTGGTTCCGTGAAGACTAATATTGGGCATTTAGAGGCAGCCGCAGGTGTATCAGCTTTAATTAAGGTAGTTTTAGCACTTCAGCATCAAGAAATTCCACCTCATTTACACTTAAAGCAGCCTAATCCCTATGTAGATTGGGATAAATTACCAATTAAAATACCAACTTCATTAATGCCTTGGAATTGTGAAGCTAAACCGAGAATAGCAGGGATTAGTTCTTTTGGTATAAGTGGCACTAATGCTCATTTACTCTTGGAGGAGGTTCCTGAGCTAATCAAGGGTCAAAAGGCAAAAGGAAAAAGTGAAAATGACTTAGAACCTCCCCTCCATATACTAACCCTGTCAACCAAGACAGAAAAAGCGCTCGAAGAGTTAGTCAGTCGTTATCAAAACCATTGGGAAACTTATCCAGAATTGGCTATCTCAGATGTCTGTTACACCGCAAACACAGGACGTGCTCAGTTTAACCATCGCCTAGCCATTATTGCTTCTGAACCAGAGGAATTAACACAAAAACTTCGGCAACACACAGCAGGGGAAGAAGTAGTTGGAGTTTTTTCTGGCAAAGTACCCAATAGTGGCAGTGAGAGCAAAGTAGCTTTCTTATTTACAGGTCAGGGTTCCCAGTATTTGAATATGGGAAGGCAATTGTATGAAACTCAACCTACTTTTCGTCAAGCTTTAGATACATGTGACCATATCCTGCGTCCTTACCTGGACAATCCACTCCTAGAAATTCTCTACCCTCAAGATGCACAAAAGTCAAATGATTCTCCACTAGATCAAACTGGTTACACCCAACCAGCTCTGTTCTCTATTGAATACGCTTTGCTGAAGTTATGGGAATCTTGGGGTATTAAGCCAAATGTCGTGATGGGTCACAGTGTGGGAGAATATGTAGCAGCAACAGTAGCAGGAGTATTTAGTTTAGAAGATGGCTTGAAACTAATTGCCGCTAGAGGAAGGTTAATGCAAGGATTACCTGCTGGTGGAGAGATGGTTTCAGTTATGGCTTCAGAGTCCAAGGTTCTAGAGACTCTGAAGGCGATGTCCCAGTCAGACAAAGTAGTGATAGCAGCCATCAATGGACCCGAAAGCATAGTCATTTCCGGTGAAGCTAAAGCTGTTAGAGCGATCGCAACTCACCTCGAATCAGTAGGCATCAAAATCAAACAGCTACAAGTATCCCATGCTTTCCATTCACCGTTGATGGAACCCATGTTGGCAGAGTTTGAAGCTGTAGCCAATCAAATCACTTACCATCAACCCAGGATTCCCATCATATCTAACGTCACAGGCACAAAAGCAGACCAGAGTATCGCTTCTGCCCAATATTGGGTCAATCATGTGCGCCAACCGGTAAGGTTTGCCCAAGGTATGGCAACCTTGCACCAACAAGGCTATGAAACTTTCCTAGAAATTGGAGCCAAACCAATATTATTAGGTATGGGCAAGCAATGTCTATCGCCAGACGTTGGTGTGTGGCTGCCATCTTTGCGTCATGGAGTGGATGAATGGCAACAGATTCTCTCAAGTTTAGGACAGTTATATGTACAGGGAGCCAAAGTAGATTGGTCAGGATTTGATCGAGATTATAGCCGTGAGAAAGTAGTATTGCCAACTTACCCATTCCAACGAGAACGATATTGGGTAGAAACTAGTACAAATCAACAACAAGTTGTAGGCTCTGGGGAGCCAAACCTCCAAGGTACTCCTGAAGGTACGAGTACTACTATCGTTAAATTACTCAGCCAAGGAAATACTAAAGAGTTAGCAGAAAAAGTCGAAAAAACTAGTGATTTACCACCGGAACAGTTAAAATTATTACCGGATTTCTTAGCATCATTATCTCAACAACATCAACAAGAATTAGCCAGATTAACTACCAAAAAATGGTTTTATAAAGTCCAGTGGATATCTCAAGCTATAAAACCCCAACGAAACAAATCAAATAATCAAGTCTGTCATTGGTTGATTTTGACAGATTCAAAAGGATTGGGCAAATCTCTGGCCACTCATTTGCAACAGCTGGGAAATGAATGCAGTGTAGTTTATCAAGCTGATAATTATCAAAATTCTGAACCAGGGATTTATCACATTAATCCATCTCATCCCCAGGAATTTGAACAAGTATATCAAACAATATTCGAAAACGGTAAATTACCCTTACAAAAGGTAATTCATCTGTGGAGTTTGGATACTGCTTCTGAACAAGATTTAACCACCGAAACCTTAGAACAAGCGCAACTATGGGGATGTGGCAGTACACTGCACTTATTACAAACTTTAGTCAAAAACCCCAACTCAACACCACCAAAACTCTGGATGATCACCAGAGGGACTCAACCTGTATTGTCACCAACAGAGAAACTAACAGTGGCAACATCACCATTGTGGGGATTAGGTAGAACGATCGCTTCTGAACATCCGCAGCTTTGGGGAGGTTTGGTAGATCTCGATCCACAGGGTTCCGAAGATGAGGTGGAAGTACTATTACAACAGATAATAGATAGTCAAAAAGAAGACCATCTAGCGGTGCGCAATCGCAAAATATACGTTGCTCGTTTACTCAAGCACATTCCCCAAGAATCTCAACCCCTGTCACTGCGATCTGATGCCACATACCTAATTACTGGAGGATTAGGAGCCCTGGGGTTGAAGACAGCAGCATGGATGGCAGAAAAAGGAGCTAGAAATTTAGTTTTAATCAGTCGTCGTCAACCCTCTGAGCAAGCACAACAAACGATTCAAAGTTTGGAAGAATTAGGCACTCAAGTAAAAGTTCTTTCAGCAGATATATCAGTTGAATCCGATGTCGCCAATATCCTAGAGCAAATTCAAACATCTCTACCCCCACTACTAGGTGTAATTCATGCAGCAGGCGTTTTGGATGATGGCCTACTGCAACAAACCAATTGGGAGCGCTTTACGAAAGTGATGGCCCCCAAAGTCAACGGGACTTGGAATCTACATAAATTAACCCAGCATTTATCCCTAGATTTCTTTGTTTGCTTCTCATCTATGAGTTCCTTATTAGGTTCACCCGGTCAAGGAAACTATGCTGCAGCTAATGCTTTTATGGATGCTGTAGTTCATTCTCGTAGGGAGATGGGATTACCAGGATTAAGTATTAACTGGGGAGGCTGGTCTGAAGGTGGTATGGCGATTCGTCTTGCAAGTCAGCATCAAAATCGAATGCAAACGGCAGGGATAAGTTTGATTTCTCCAGAGCAAGGAATACAAGTATTAGAGGAACTTGTACGCACTCAGTCTACAGCACAGGTGGGAGTATTGCCTGTAGATTGGTCGGTATTGGCAAAACAATTTAGTTCGGCAAATCCAAGTTCTTTACTATTAGAACTCTTGCAACAGGAGACAAGCTCAGAAAAGACAGACGAACGCATTTTAGAAAAATTGCAAGCTGCACCAATAACTGAACGTCAAGATATTTTGAAAACTTATATTCAATTGGTAGTAGCAAAAACTCTCGGAATCAATCCATCAAAAATTTCCACTGATGACAATTTTGTAGAGTTGGGTATGGATTCGTTAATGGGAATGGAAGTTGTCAATAAACTTAGTAGCGACCTAGATTTTATTATCTATCCCAGAGAGTTTTACGAACGACCAACAATCGACTCCCTGACTCAATATTTGAGTGCTGAGTTGAGTGAAGATAATCTTGCTACTCAACCATCTCCAACAAGCTTAGAAATCTTTGCAACCAAAAGTTCACCTAGTGGAAACTCTGTACGCCCAGCTTCTGTCTCTTCACGTCTTCCTGGCATTATTTTTATCCTTTCGAGTCCTCGCTCAGGTTCAACTTTACTCAGAGTAATGCTAGCGGGTCATTCTTCCCTATTGTCACCACCGGAGTTACATCTGTTACCCTTTGACACCATGAAGGAGCGACAGGAGCAACTCAACCTTTCTTACTTGGGGGAAGGGTTACAAAAAACTTTCATGGAAGTAAAAAACCTGGATGCAACAGCTAGTCAGGCTCTAATTAAAGACCTCGAGTCACAGAACTTATCAATTCAGCAGGTATATGGGATGCTTCAGGAGCATATAGCACCTCGTCTGCTCGTAGATAAGTCTCCTACTTATGCTATGGAGCCCACTATCCTAGAACGAGGGGAAGCACTCTTTGCTAACTCCAAATACATTTACCTGGTTCGCCATCCCTACTCAGTTATAGAATCATTTGTGCGGATGCGGATGCAAAAACTTGTTGGTTTGGGTGAGGAAAATCCTTACCGGGTAGCGGAGCAAGTATGGGCTAAGAGTAACCAGAACATTCTAAATTTCCTGAGCCAGTTGGAGCCAGAACGTCAGCATCAGATTCACTATGAAGATTTGGTGACAGAACCAGAATCAGTGCTATCCCAACTATGCGACTTTCTTAATATTGCCTTCGAGCCAGAACTTTTACAACCTTATCAGGGCGATCGCATGACAGGGGGTGTTCATCAAAAGTCATTGTCAATCAGTGACCCTAACTTCCTCAAACACAATACTATTGATGAGAGCTTGGCAGACAAATGGAAAACGATTCAATTACCTTATCCGTTGAAGTCAGAAACTCAACGGATAGCCAGCCAACTTAATTATGAGTTGCCAAACCTAGTTACAACTCCGACAAATCAACAGCCTCAAGTCTCTACAACCTCCTCGAAAGAGCAGCCAACTATGGAGGAAAAATTCCTGGAGTTTGGAGGAAATCAGATCTGTCTGTGTAGTTGGGGTTCCCCGGAGCATCCTGTAGTTCTGTGTATTCATGGTCTTTTGGAACAAGGATTAGCTTGGCAAGAAGTCGCACTTCCTCTAGCAGCACAAGGTTATCGGGTAGTGGCTCCCGATTTATTTGGTCACGGACGTTCATCTCATTTAGAACTGGTGACTTCTTATAGTTCACTGACATTTTTAGCTCAGATAGACCGGGTAATTCAGGAATTACCAGACCAACCTTTGTTGTTAGTAGGTCATTCCATGGGTGCCATGCTGGCAACTGCGATCGCTAGCGTGCGACCAAAGAAAATCAAAGAGTTGATTTTGGTAGAACTTCCGCTACCTGCTGAGGAAAGCAAGAAAGAATCCGCAGTTAATCAGCTAACGACTTGTTTAGACTATCTCAGTTCTACTCCTCAACATCCCATCTTTCCTGATGTGGCAACTGCTGCAAGTAGGTTGCGTCAAGCGATACCTAGTCTGTCAGAAGAATTTTCTTATATCTTAGCTCAGCGAATTACACAACCAGATCAAGGTGGAGTTCGCTGGAGTTGGGATGCAATTATTCGTACTCGTTCTATTCTGGGTTTAAACAATTTACCTGGTGGTCGATCTCAATATTTGGAGATGCTCAAATCTATCCAAGTTCCGACTACGTTAGTTTATGGAGATAGTAGCAAACTAAATCGACCAGAAGATTTGCAACAACAGAAAATGACTATGACTCAAGCTAAACGAGTTTTTCTGTCAGGAGGGCATAATCTTCATATTGATGCTGCTGCTGCTTTAGCATCACTTATCTTAACATCACAATAAAATATGTTACAGTAGGCTGGATGTGGATTTCGACAAGATTCAGGTACAATACTAAGGTATAGAGGTTATTTGATAATGGAAACTAAAGAAAAATTTTTATTCTTCCAACTCTGGTGGGAAATTCCACTAGCATTGTTATCTTTGATATTTTATAAAGCTGTTAAGGGACTTATACCCATTCTTTTTCAAAAGAAAACCAAAACCAATAAAAAAATAGCAGACTCAACCAAAAAAGAAGTTTATAAATGGCGATTTGTTTCTGAAGAACTGCTAAAACAGCCTCTGGTACTATCCTATATTTTAACTACTGGTCCTCGATGGAATGTCCACGCCATTATTGCCACTACAGAACCCGTTCCAGTAAAAGAATCTTTAAAAATTGACATCAGTTCTTGTGTGGCTTCAGCTCAGTCATGGAGTATAGGTATCTATAGTTTTCCTGAAGGCAAACCTGTCAAATACATAGCATCTCATGAGCCAAAATTTCAGGAACAATGGCAGGAACTAAAACTGGAACCGGGAAAATATAATTTAGGTTTAAGATATTATAATTGGTACAACGAAGTCAGTTTGCCTGCTGTTAGTGTGGATAATAATCAAGTTATCAATACTGAATCAGTTAATAGTAGCCATATTAACAATTACTTCAATTACTTGCCCAAATTAATAGCACAAGATAATATTTTTTATCGATTTCTTAATTACTATATATTCACCATTCTAGTATGCAAGAAATGGCTACCTAAAGAATGGGTTAGAAAAGAATTTTTACCTGTGGGAGACCCCAATAATGAATTTGTCTATGGAGTTATTTATAAAGGTTACTCTTTGAGTCTGACATTAAATCCATTATTACTCACTAATTATGATGTCTATTTAACCACATTTAATCGTTCTAGTCTGCCAATTTATTTTTGTCAAATTAATACTGACAAATACACAACTTCTGTGATAGAAACCGACGGTTTTTATTTAGTGCGATTGCGTCCTAAGTCAGATTTAGACAATAATTTATTTCAGCTAAATTGGATTAGTACAGAGCTTGTATCAGAAGTTTCCTGTAACCGTTCAGGGGGCGAAGTCTGATAATCTAGAAGGGGAGCAGGTCAAAGTTGTAGACCATATTAACTATAGCAATCCGATCGCGTAGCGTGGCCAAAAGGCCAATCTGATTCGTGAAATATAGTGGCCGAAGCGTTCCCGTAGCGTCGGCTACGCCGAATCGCGATAGCCTCGACTGCACCGAATCGCTATAACCCTTCCCCAGCAAGAAATTGATATTTTGCTGATGGAAAAAATGATTGAGGATTGCTATAGGTACTATCACAGCAAGCTAAAACCCATGAGGGGGCTTTAGTTTTAGTCCAAATTTTATGCATAAGTGACATGCTCCTAACCTGGGGTCTTTTAATAGGGGGAGATATCATGAAAATGCTCCTATAAAGAATTAGAAAAGAGTAGTAAATTTTAACTATTCATGATACAACAAAATTGAATTATATAGCGTTTTTCGCAGTTATGATGTACAGTATGTCACGAAACACAGAATTGAACATCGAATGCAGCGATCGCATAACTATACCCAGCAGCCAAAGAAAGAAGACTACAGTGAAATTATTGATGTGCGCTCCCCGAGTGAGTTTGCTGAGGATCATATGCCAGGTGCGATTAATCTACCTGTGCTCGATGATCAGCAACGGGCTAAGGTAGGGACTATCTATAAACAAGTGTCTTCTTTTGAAGCTCGTAAAATTGGTGCCTCTCTAGTTGCTGGCAATATCTCTCGACATCTGGAAAGTCACTTTGCTGCTAAGGATAAAAATTACCATCCCTTGGTCTATTGTTGGCGGGGTGGACAGCGTTCCCAGAGTTTGGCAGCGGTGTTAGTTCAAATTGGCTGGCAAGTTACAGTTATCGACGGGGGATACAAAACCTATCGAGCTTATGTAAGGGAAGAATTAGAACAGTTACCACAACAGTTTACTTACCGGGTATTGTGTGGACTAACCGGTAGTGGGAAAACCCTGATCTTGCGGCAACTTGCTCAGCAAGGTGTCCAGGTGCTGGATTTGGAAGAGTTAGCCAATCATCGAGGTTCCCTGCTGGGTCAAGAGTGGGAAGGTGAACCATTATCTCAACCGTCACAAAAATGGTTTGAATCCCTGCTATTGGAAAAATTGCAACGCTTTGATGTCGATAAGCCAGTATGGGTAGAAGCAGAAAGCAATAAGATTGGACAAATTTATTTGCCTCATGCAGTATGGCAAAACATGAAGGATGCTAGTTGTCTGGAAGTTGAGTTACCCCTGGCACGTCGAATTGAATGGTTGTTGCAAGAGTATCCTCACTTGGGTACTAACCCTGAGTTTTGCAAAGGTAAGCTAAAGTCTCTAAGGTCTCGCTATGGCTGGACAAAAATTAACCAGTGGTATGAGATGATTGATGGGGGTCAAGGTCATGCTTTGGTAGGAGATTTGCTTGAAACTCATTATGATCCATCTTACCGCCGCTCAATTAGTAAGTGTTATGGAAATGTAGTATCAACCTTACCGATTGTGGATTTATCAGATCAGAGTGTTCATACTTTGGTCAATAGTTTGGTGTCTTTGACGGAATTATCCTAAGGATAGTTAATCAGCAAGCCAAGATTTTATGTCCGAGTGCTTATCAAATCTAGATGATTACTTAGTGATAAAAAATAATGATATCGTGTCCGGTTGTTTCGGTTAGGTTCATAAATGATAGCGTTTATCGCAGTTATGAGGTATAGATTATTTTTTCCCTCTTCCCTGCTGCCTGCTCCCTGCTCCCTGCTGCCTGCTCCCTGCTGCCTGCTCCCTGCTCCCTGCTCCCTAAAACCCAGAGATTTGTACCTCATAGCTAGGAGAATTGCTATATTAAACAATTGGGCAACGCCAAACTATTACTCATGCAACACTTCTGCCCGTTCCCAGTCCTCTGGCACCCCATAGCTTTGATACCTTTGGCAGCGTTTGACATAGAGCATGGCTGCTTTATCCTGGGGATTGGTTTGTAAAACTGACTGAAATATCTGTTCAGCTTGGGCGAAAGCTTGCCGATGGTAGAGAAAAGCAGCTTGTTCAAAGTTACTCTTAGTTTTTCTTTTTAACTCCTTGAGTTGCGGCTGATCTTGATCAAATAGCTCAAATACTGCCACTGGTTTATTTTTTCCCTTAACTTTGACTCGATCCAGAAACCTATAACTGTACTTTTGAAACTGATTCAGGTTATAGAGGGTTTGTTGGCTAATCATAATCCCTGCACCATAAAGTTTGGTTAATCCTTCCAAGCGGGAAGCAAGATTAACTGCATCAGAAATAACCGTGCTTTCCATCCGCTTTTGTTCACCGATGGTTCCTAGCATTAAGCTACCTGTATGTAAACCAATACCGATAGTAATCGGAAGATAACCACTCTTGCACCGATGCTGATTGTAGAGCGCCACTGTTTGTTGCATCTCAAGCGCACCTTGAACCCCATCATCCGCTGACTCAGGAAAAAGTGCCATAACTCCATCTCCAATGTACTTATCAATAAAACCGTTGTGAGCGCGGATTGCTGGACTAACTCGACTCAGATAGCTATTAATAAAATTAAAATTTTCTTGAGGAGATAACTGTTCTGATAGGCTAGTAAAAGAGCGAATATCAGCAAAAAGAACAGTCATTTCTTTTTGAACATGATCCCCTAATTTAACATCAACAATACTTTCATATCCTAGGAAGCGCAAAAAATCATGGGGGACAAATTTACCATAAGCCGAGGTAATTTTAGAAAGCCGTAGATGACTTTTAATTCGGGCTAACAATTCATGTTTAGAACAAGGCTTAGTCAGATAATCATTTACCCCAAAAGTAAACCCTTCTACCAAATCGGAAACTTGATTATTGGCGGTTAACATGATCACCGGAAGTTCACTGGGCAAAAATTTCTGGCGAATTTTTGCACAAACTTCATAGCCCGTCATGCGGGGCATCATCACATCCAGTAAGATCAAGTCAGGCTGGAAGCCAGTTGAGAGCATTTCTAAAGCTTCTAAACCATTAGTGGCTGTAGCGATCGCATAGTTTTCCATGGAAAGATAATTGCTAATAACCTGGCGGTTGACTGGTTCATCGTCCACAATCAAAATTTTGATATATCCACTGTCTGCTGCTAAGGCTCCAGTAAAGTTCGGGGTTTCATTCGTCAAATCCGGAACTGGAGCGATTGATTCAATTTGCAAAAGTGCTGAGGTCTGCTGAACCTGCCTCTGAGACACTGGCAAAGTAAATGTAAACTGGGAACCAGACTTATTTTGCAATCGCTTAGGGGATCCTCCCAGGCGAAATTGTGCTTCTGGCAAGCTACGCGATCGCACATAAATTTTGCCACCGTGTAACTCGACTAACTGTCTAGTAACCGCTAATCCCAAACCCCTCCCGCCATATTTTTTAGTCCTGGAGCAATCTACTGATTCAAAGGAGTCAAAAATCCGATTTAATTTATCTGCTGGAATACCAATTCCTGTATCTGAGACAGTAATAACTAACATTGGTAACTCGTCATTGCTAACGGGTAACTTTTCAGCTGATACTTCCACCCTACCAGATTCAGTAAACTTAATAGCATTTTCGATTAAGTTATAAAAAATTTGTTGCAGCCGATTTTCGTCAGCATCGACCAAGGGCAGATCAGCAGGAATTGAGTTAATTAACTTCAAAGATTTTTCCCCAATTAGAGAGTTGGAATGTCCAAGGACGAGATTAACTATTTCTCGCAGACTGACTGGCTTAATTTCAAGTTCAAGATGTTTGTGTTTTAGCTTCGAAAAATCCAGGAGATCGTTGACTAAATTCCCTAGTCTTTTTCCACTAGATGCAATGATGGCAAGATTAGCGTTTGCTTTGGAGGGCAATTGTCCTGCAACACCATCGATCAGGGATTCAGCAATGCTGATCATGCCATTGAGGGGGGTGCGGAGTTCTTGGGAAGTATTGGCTAAAAATTCGTTTTTCAGTTGATCGAGGTGCTGCAATTCAGTATTCTTGGCTTCTAGGGTGGCAAAGGACTCTTGCAATTGTCTTGCCATGTTATTAAATGCCTTAACCAAAACCCCAAGCTCATCGGAGCGCTCCTGGTTGACAATTTGGTCAAATTGTCCCTTCTCTAGAGCAATGGCTGCATCCTTCAGTTGGAGGATAGGCCGGACAACCCAACGGGATGTAACGATTCCAACTTCTGTTGCCAGTAACAATGCTACTAGGCATAAGGCAATAGTAGTGCGGGTATGGGCGTGGATTTGTTCGATGAAATCCCCTTCTGGCACGACTACCACAATCAACCAATCCAAGCCAAACTCATCTTGAAACGGCTGTATTTGTACAAATTTTCGTTTACCGTCAACAGCAAATTCCCATTGCTGTAAACGTTGAATTGGTTGTTTTTGATTCAGCTTGGTTGATAAATATTGAGCCGTAGCTTTAGTGAAAGCATTACTACTATCCGTTGCTTTAACTCGTTCGGCTCCGTAGTCTTTGTGAGTAGTGTGAAAAGGCTTCTCACCGGTAGAGGTTGCCACGAGCATTCCCGAACGTTCAATGATAAAAACTTGTCCAGTTTTGCCAACCTTTAGACTGCCTAAAAAATTGCCGATTTGTGATAAATTTATATTGGTTAGGAGTACCCCCTGCAATTGATCCTGTTTGTCGTAAAATGGCATTGATGCACCGAGATAGGCAGTTATCCCAGCAGTATTGGGGTAAATTTCACTCCAAGTTGAGCGACCAGCTTTGACAGCAGTTCTATACCATGGTCGAGTGCGCGGATCAAATTTAATACTGTCTAGGATTTTCTGACGCTTCTTGATGCAGTCACTCATGGGAATTTCCCCCAAGACCGCGCTACATCGCTCCCCAGATTCGTTAGTAGAATAGGAGTAAAAAATATGATTGCTAGCTTTGCTGGAAACTCTTAGTATCAGTGTACCATCATCTAATCGTTCTGCTCCTAGGTTGTCTTTATTCTCTAAGCCTAATCCAGTAAATGTCAGGGTATTAAAGATCTGAAGCTGCCGCCAAAAGTAACGCTCTAATTGAGGAATATCTTGCAAATTCAATTGACCTAGATTGATGGCAGTGGCATTAATATGATTTACTACATGAGGAATGGTTAGGTAAGATTCCAAATTCTGCTCAACCCGAGCATTGACTTCTTCAAGCAGTTGAGTAGCAACATCATTAACCGCTCTCTTGCTGTTTCTATAGGACAGATATCCCACAAGTCCCACAGCTGCGAAGATTTGCAGGACAAATGGTATGACCAAGATCAGGCGAAGGGGAACTTTCCCAGAAACCTTGGAAACCCCTTGGGCTAAAGATTTGAATATCATTTGCTTGTGCCATCCTGCTTGACTGACAAATCGCATTTGAGTTACATTTACAGAGTTCCCAGAAATCTAGAAAAAGTAGCGTTAGCACCCCTTGACTGAAGTAAAGGGGCTTAAAGTCCTTTATTTTCTGATGCCTGAATGCTTAGAAAGGACTTCATAAATCTTTATCTGGAGTATCCCTTGTTTTGTTACCAAATTCTCGTGAGCGGAGTATAATATGGTTATTTTGCCATTAACACTAACGTGATTTTTGGTTTGGGGGCATCAACATGGTTAGTTTAAAAGGGTTATCAGTGGCTACAGTTACCGTGGTTTTGAGCAGTTGCTTAATTCCTGGAAAAGCGTTAGCTAGTCGTCTTGATTTCACAGCTGAAGCGATTGGGAGCTCAACTCCTTCAACAATACTAAATGCCAGTATTGGTCAAACCCTACAAAACGGCGATTTTACGATAGAAAGGACTGGGGATAACACTACCCTTGGTAATGGGATTGATGAAGATACCAGTTGGAGCTTTGATTTTTCTGACTTGGCAACATCAATAAATGACTTATTGCAAGCGAAACTAATTTTAGACCTGACACCAAACAATGCCCTGATTACTACCGATGTATTTGGGATCAGAGGATTGGATACTATTATTATTGATCTGATCCGCAATCTCCCAGTACGAACTAAGCAATCGGTGTCTTTAAATTTACTGGAATTTTACGACTCAGGAGAAATCGAGAACGTATTTAATGCTAATGGTGGCAAAATTCCGGTATTTTATGGAGATGATGCCATTGTATCTCGTGCTGAGCTCTCATTGTCTACAAGTGAAAGAGTTCCCGAACCTACTGCTACCCTAGGAATTTTAGCTTTGGGAGCTTTAGGAATTAGTTCCCTATTGAAGCACGAACTCAAACAGCAGAAACAAGCAAAGCAGTAATATCAATCAAGCATGATAAGTAGTCAACCGGACACGATATAACGACAAATATAACTAATGTGTTGTTGACGGTTGATTAGTGAACTGTTAACTGTTAACTTTTCACTTTCAATCGTCAACCATGGCCTTAAGGCCGTAGGCCACGCTGCGCGATTAGCCCTTTGGGCTACGCTGCGCGAACGGCCACGCGATCGCTGAAAGCGGGACTTCGTCCATCGCGTTCAACAAAAATTTGGAGTTGCTGAATCGTTGAATGAATAGGAGTAGAGTGGGCATCCTGCCCGCTCGGAAATAAGCATGAAACTGGCAAGATGCCAGTTCCACCAAGATGCCAGTTCCACCAAGATGCCCATTCCACCAAGATGCCCATTCCACAAAGCTCTTAAAATCATTGCATTATTCAGCAACGCCAAAAATTTCATCAACGTAGCAAAGCATTCCAAGTAGCAGGACCAACAATGCCATCAGATTCTAGTTTGAACTTGCGCTGAGCCGCTTGTACTGCGGCTTTTGTAACCTCTCCAAATACCCCATCCACTGTGGCTTTTAAAAAACCAAGAGATTTCAGTCGCCTCTGCAATTGCTGAACTGCTGGACCACGCATACCTTGTCGGAGAATTGGTAAAGTTATAGCGCTAGGCTTATTTCTCTCGACAATAACCGGATTGCCTGTTGTGGTAGTGCGATTACCAAAGCCAGTGGTACTTGCTGGGGAGGAAGGGTTGGGAGGAGTTGTGGTGCTTTGGGTAATAGCTTGTGTGATGGAAGGCCTAGGAAACGATGAAGCTGAGATGCCATCAGAGGTGGTTGGTGGTGTTCTACTTGCTGAGGGTAAGGGATTTGAAGTAGAGGTTGAGGATGTTGGATTGGGTGGGATGCTCGGAAACAGAAGACTCCATTCAGCAGCTCCCATGATGCCATGGGGAGTTAAACCCGCTTGTTGTTGGAGCTTGGAGACAGCGATCGCAGTATTATCTCCATAAAACCCATTTACCTCTCCTGTGTAATACCCCAATAATTTAAGCACTGCTTGTAATTCAGATACTCTTTCCCCCTCACTACCAATGTCGAGAGTTGGTCGGTTGATTTTGACTGAGGTAATTGCTTGAGCCAGTTTTGGGACAACGGCATTGGCTTCAAGGGCAACTGCTGGCAAATTCCCTAAGCTAAGGGCTACTGATCCAAAGATAGTTATACCGATAATGCTGTTAGTGGTGTCTATAGAATCCATATCTTTAGAGCTAATTAAATCTTGTCACGACTTAATTTAACTTTATCGATTCAAGAGGATTTATTGACAACAATAGATTGAGGTCTCCCCCGTGTTTTAACCAGAGGAGACCTCAAGTTTTTGCTTTGCTCTGTTAACCAAGGAAGTTGATTGCAACAGCGGGTCCGACTAGAGAAATATAAGGTTCAATGAAATAGCGATTAGCTGCTGTTTGAGCCATCTCTGGAGTAACCTTTGTCACATCTTGTTGAAACAGGGTATCAAACTCAACTCCTAGCCCGATGGTCTCATACCAGCCATAGACTTGAGCTAGCTGACCATTGGTTTGTTTACCTAGTGCATACTGACCAAGAAGCTTATTTTTGGCAACTTGCAATTCATCCTGACTCAGTTGTTGAGAACAAAGACGTTCTACTTCGGTAACCAGACCAACCAGGGCAGTTTCTGTATTTTCCGGTGCTGTCCCCATGTAGGCTATAAACGTAGAAGCCGACTGGCGTGTCGGGAATAATGCTGAGACATCATAGGCTAAACCCCGCTTTTCTCTGAGTTCTACAAACAAGCGGCTAGAAAGACCATTCCCCAGGTAGGTATTGAGGAGTTTGAGGGTAGCAAAGTCAGCCTCTTGTATGGCTGAGGTAAGATAACCCAGCATCACAATCGACTGCTGCGTCTCTTGGGCAGTAGTCACTTGGCAGGGTTTTGCAATCGGGGAGGGTAAGGAGGGTTTGCTCAGGGGTGTATCGGGAACTTGCCAATCCCCAAACACTTGCTCCACCTGCTTAATCGCATCTTCTGAGTTAATACGACCTGCAATACTAATTATGAGGTTATCAGGGCGGAAATAACTCTGATGATAGTGTTCTAAGTCAGCTCGACCCAGTGTAGATACCGTAGCTTCTTCTCCCAACACCGAAAAGCCGTAGGGATGGTCTTGATACATTGCCTGTCGCAATTGCTTATAGGCAATGTTAAAGGGTTGCTCCTGTTGGGCACGAATAGTTTGAATAGTTAGGTACTTCTCTAGGTCTACCTCAGCATCTGGGAAACTAGGCGATCGCAAAATCTGTCCTGCTAGCTGTAACATTTCAAACCAGTCAGCTGCAACGGTTTTCAGGGAGAGTAGAAAATAATCGTTAGCTGCATCAGCACCAAGTTGAGCCCCCATAGACTCCACTCGTTCGGCAATGTCTATGGAGGATAATTCTTGGGTTCCCTTGGTGATAACTGCTGAGACCAGGTGAGATAGCCCAGCTTGGTTTGATGGATCGCACTGACTACCTGCCCGAAGAAATAGACGGCTGGCAATGATATCAGCAGCAGCATTTTCAACTACAATTACCACGATGCCATTATCTAGCACTGTGCGATGGATATTCTGTTGTTGCTTTAGTGTGATATTAGGCATGATAGTCTTAAGTCTTAGGCTCGATAGTCTTAGGTTTTAGGCAATTTTCAATTTTCAAAATTTCAATGCACGAATTTGTACTTTTACTACATGCCTTTGTGAAGAGTTACCACCTTTAATTAGTTTTAATTAGTTTTAATTAGTTACGATAAAAGCTATCCTGTTGAGGATTATGATAGCTCAGGCGATAGGTATAAAGATACAGTATCAGCTAATAAGTACATTACGTCTGAAGATGTCAGCTTTTGAATCTAACAATGAGTGACGATTTAAGCTATACTTTAATCTATACTGTTGAGTATTGTGATAGCATAGCGATGGGGAGAAAGATACCGCTGCGCTAATTGCATTACGTCATTAGCTGTTAGCTTTTGAATTTCAATCGGATAATTATAGGCTGCTTGTGCTGTAGCAATAGTGCTGTAGTAACCATACAAACCAGCAAGTTGACCAGCAGATTCTGTGGAAAAAATATAGTCGTTATAGAGCTGACGTTGACAACGTTTGAGTTCTGTGGTTGACACTGGTGTCTGTTGCAATTGCCACAGGTGTTCCCTAATTATTGCTTCTACCTGTTCCAGGTACTCGGGTTCTAGGTAGGCCGTAATAGTAAACAAACTCGAATCACGCTGTAAAGAGAAGCTACTACCAATGTCTTGCACTAATTGTTTCTCTTCCCTTAATTCTCTTACCAAGCGAGAAGAGCGTCCATCAGCCAGAAGCACAGAGAGTAAATCCAAACCACAAGCATCCCCAAGCTCATCTATCCCTGGTCCGTGCCAAGCCATCAATAGACGTGCGTGTTCCAGGCGAGGCAAGTTTAGTTCCTGACGCCTAATTCCGATAAATGGTGCTTCAGCCATCACCTCTGGTTTAGGACAATCACTGGGGGAAGCAAAATCTTGAAATGACTGGTTAACTATAGTTAATGCTGATTCTTGGTCAATATCACCTACAATCACCACAGTCATATTTTCTGGCTGGTAATGGCATTGGTGGAAACAGCGCATTTGTTGGGGAGAGTGAGCCATCAAATCCGCTTCAGTACCCAGAATCGGTCTGCCATAGGGGTGACGTTGGTAAACGCTCTCAGAAAGAGCCTGAAATCCCACCCAATCAGGATTATCGTAGCTGCCACGAATTTCTTCTAACACCACACACCGTTCCCGGACAAATTCTTCTTCAGGAATAGCAGGATGCAAGAGTAATTCTGCCAAGGGAGGCAGGGTGTGTTTTAAGTACTCAGAAGCACTGGTTACGAAAAAATGAGCAAAGTCATGGCTAGTAGCGGCATTCGTTACACCACCGTGGCTTTCAATCACATAGTCAAACACACCAGGAGCAATGGTCTCGGTGCCTTTAAAAATCATGTGTTCCAAGAAGTGAGCCATGCCATACCATTCCTCTGGTTCTGCGATCGCACCAGCACCAACCCACACATCGGCCACTACTACTGGTGTAGCGCTTAGGTATTGATGAATGACATTCAAGCCATTTGTCAGTTTGAAAACACTAGCAGGAAACTTTACTTGAGGTAGGGGCTCAGATAACAATGCTTCTAATCTCAATGTGTAACTTCTTTCATGATATTACTTAAGGTTAATTTAGGTTAACCCAGTGTTAAAGATTATGTTTGCTACTTCACAGTTCTCCTAACTAAGTGCCAGGATTGTGTACCTGAATCAGAGCTCCATCAGCGGTATAGATTTCCATAGGAATATCGGAATTATAGCTAATCCCTTTGAGGGCATCTTCTAAAGTCAATACGTGATTGACGATGCCAGCGTGAGCCTCTACATCACCTCTGACTTGAGCCGTAATGGCTGTTTGTCTGACCTGATACATATAAGTAGGTGTTAATTCTACTTTAATCAGACTTTCATCAATGGTGTAATTACAAACTCGAGTTTCCCCAGTACAGATTTGTTCAAGATCACCACCAATTTGTTTTAACTTTACCTGCAACTGCAACTTGCTTTGAACTGCCTTAAGGGCGTTTTGATAAGGCTCAATTAAAGACTGTGCATTTTTGTGGTAGTATGTGGAGTTGGGAACTTGCTTCACGTAAGTTAAAGCGTTGCGCCAATGAATCGCAGCCACCGACCATTGCTGCTTTCCCTGAGCTTTTTGAGCTAACTGAGCCAAACGTAGTCCCTGATTGTAGGCGTTGGTAGCAATTTTTTCTTGGGTTTTGCGATCGCGCGCCCTGGCCAGATTGGTTTTATAGAATTCCTGCAGTCGTTGCTTGTCCTCTTCAACCGTTGTTGCTTTAGGAATTTGGTTGAGACGGTCTAATGCGGTTTTCCAAGTACTATAGACTAGTTGCCATTCCTCTAAAGTCTGGGCTACACCCTGGCGAGCTTGGGCAATCTGAGCCGCTTTCTTCGCCGCTTTCATAATTTGATTAGCCTGTCTTTCTTTGACTAATCGCCGATTAACTTCGTCTAAATTGACCTTATATAGCTTAATTTTTTGTTGCGCTATAGCATTAAGGCTACTCTCCTTAGGCATTTGTTCAAGGCGGGCAATTGCCTCTCGCCACAGTTTTTGAATTGCTATCCACTTTGATGCCTTATGGGGAGGATTTTTCCCTTTATGACCTGCCCTTGCTGCCATTTGCATGGCTGTCACTAACTGATCTAGGTCTTTACCTCTAACTTGATAGGCTTGGAGCAACTCTTGTGCTGTTTCATGCTTCATTGACCAAAACGGAATTGCTTTGAGTCCTTCAATCGCTGTCTTTAATTGCTTCTGAGCTTCGAGAATGTCCTTTCCCGATTTGGGTGTTTTCAGGGTGTCTGCTGACTTTTTACTCAATAGCTGAGCTTCATTCAGTACAGTACAAGACCCAAATACGCAGGGACGGGTAAAAACATAAAAGCCGCCGGTTAAAAATACTAGACCTAATCCCATGCCCACCACCACCAACAAAAGAAACGTACTTTTAGAATTTCCTTCATGGGGTTGTAGTGTTTCAGAGAATGGCTCATCGGTTTGAGCCTCGGGATCAGAAAGTGGTTCGTCCCAAGGGTGGGCTGCAACGTCAGAATCCATTGATTGATTGTTGCTTTGGTTAGACTCAGGGGTGAACTGGTTAGAATCCATTGCCTGTAGCAGGAGGAAAGCCAGGAATACCAAAAAGCGGTGCAGCGCGGTCTTGGGGGTTTCCCCCATGAGCGACTGCATCAAGACAAGGTACCTAATCATAACCCAAAATATCCTCCTATGCTTCCAGTAGTTAGGCAGGAATTGGTGAGATATTAAGGCAACAGTGAAGAATTATAGCGGTTAGGCGGGAATTATGAAGAATCAAAGAAGCAAGGACCTACACAGTCATCTTTGATTGCTTCTAGACTGGCAACCTCACCATTAGCATTCCTAGATCGACACTTATCTAGAACCATCAACGAACAGGTGCCCTGATCTGGCTGCGGCGGTGATCTGGAGTTATCAACTATTGACTTCTATCATGGATTAATAACTCAGCGATGCAGAGGTGCGCTTGACCCGTAATTAAATTACGGGTCAAGCGCACCATTACCTTCACGCGGGGGTTTCCCCCATGAGCGACTGCATCAAGACAGCGATCGATACCTGCTTCCCTTCTACCTATCCTACCTAGGGGCTACTCGGGGAAGAATTTTCCTGTTTTCAATAACCAATTTAAGGCCGCTTCAGCTGGTAGACACTTTCACCGAAGTGTTTCTAAGGCATTGACCAAGTGGCAAAAGATTTGAAACGTCGTGCTTAGGATTGTTGGCAAATCATGCATCTGTTAGAATACCAGGCTAAAGAATTATTCCGTGAGATTGGCATTCCGGTTTTGCCTGCTCAACGCATTGACCATCCTACCGACATCAAGGGATTACAGATTCCCTATCCGGTGGTGCTCAAATCTCAAGTATCTACTTATGGAGATAACCCAGCTCGTCGGATCCGGTGTGTAGAAAATACCATTGATGCGATCGCAGCAGCTAGGGCAATTTTCAAACTCCCGATTCTGGGTAAGCATCCTCAAGTACTGCTAGCAGAATCCCGTTACAATGCTGAACAAGAATTTTATCTAGCCGTGTTCCTAGACTACAACTTGGCCCGTCCTGTGCTACTGGGTTCTTCCCAAGGGCGTATGGACACCAAAACCTTGATCAGCGATATGCAAAAGGTTGTGGTCGAGCAAAACTTTTCACCCTTCTATGGGCGGCGTCTTGCCATCAAAATGGGACTTCATGGTAATCTGATTGAGTCAGTGAGTGGGATTATTAATAAAATGTACCAACTTTTTGTCCAAAAAGATTTGGACATACTGGAAATTAATCCCCTCGGTGTTAGCCCGACTGGTGAACTCATGGCTCTTGATGGCAGGATTGCTATCAACGACAAGGCTCTGAGACGTCATCAGGATTTGATCAACTTGACATCGACCATGGCTGAGAGCGGGTCTTACCAAGACATGCCCACTAACTCAAGCCATAATTTCAACGGTCGTGATCTCAACGGCAACATCGGGATTATCTGCAACAGCATGTGTCTAGCTGCAACAACAGTTGATATGGTATACCAAGCAAATGGTAAACCAAGACAGTGTCATCTGGTTCCAACGATCAACTCTAACCAATACTGGCCAATAACTCCTGGTGCGATAGAGGAACTGCAAGAGGCTTTACGAAAACTAACCACATCTGAAGGGATTAAAGTGGTCTTAGTGAATATCTTGAGCAATAGGGCTACCAGTAATGCCGCAGCTGAGATGATTGCCAACTATCTACTGTCTCAAAGAGGGGAAACACCTGTACTCAATTCAGAGAACCAGGAGCAAAATTCCACTAGTCATCCCCTTCGCTCCCTCCACCAAGACCTGTTATCTAAAGGCAAATCTCCTCGTTCAGCCTCTGGGATTGAGAGACCTCACCTTGTGATCCGTTTAGTTGGGACAAATTTTCACTCGATTCAACAGCGTTTGGCTCAGCTCCCGGTACACTTTACAGACAACTTAGATGAGGCAGTCAATGAAGCTGTATCTCTTGCCAGAAAGGGGTCACGACGTCCTAACCTAGTCATATAGCTGAGTGCGTCAGTGCTCAGTTACAATTCTTTGTCTTGATGCAGTCGCTCATGGTTTGGGTTCTGTGTGCGGAACCTGCGTCCGCACCTTGTAAGCCCCGTGGAAACCCCCGCAGGTCGGCGCTGCATCGCTTGTTCCTTATCCTTTTTGATTAGCTAGAGTCTTCTGGCAACTAAAAATGATTAATGATCATTGATCATTGACAAACTACAAAAGAATAAGGATCAATCACCAATGAACTTGAGTACCGATAGCAAAGTGTTAGTACAAGGAATTACACAACCTCTAGGTTTGTACTACGCTGCCCGAATGAAAGCCTATGGCACCAATATAGTAGCTGGAGTTAGCACTGGTCAGGGAGGGCAAACCTTACATGGCATTCCTGTATTTGATTTAGTAGAGCAGGCTTGCCATTATGTCGATGCTGTGGACACAACCATTATTTTTGAAGAATCTTACCAGGTAAAGGATGTTGCCTTGGAAGCGATAGATGCTGGGATAGGGCAAATTATTCTAGTTACTGGTGGTATTCCTCCCTTGGATATGGTTGAGTTACTAGCTATTGCCCAAGCTACTAAGACAATTATTCTTGGTCCGAGCAGTTCTGGGATTATTGTTCCAGGAAAAGTTTTGCTAGGGACTCACGAGGGTGAATTTTACACCCCTGGCTCAGTGGGATTAATTACCCGTGGTAGTTATCTGATCTACGAAGTGGCTTTAGGCTTAACTCAAGCTAACCTAGGACAGTCAATCGCTATTAACCTTGGCAGTGAAGCAATTGTTGGTTCTTCATTTAGCCATTGGCTAGAGGTTTTGGAAAAAGATAAAGCTACAAACGTTATTGTCCTAGTTGATCAGACTGGTGGCGGCTACGAAGACGTGGCCGCCGCCGCGTATATAGCCCAGGAAATCCATAAACCAGTGATTTCCTACATTGCGGGACGCTATACACCAGAGACACAACTAATTTATAACCCTAGTGCATTGGCTTTGACTCACCTACCAGAGGCTATGAGTAATAGGACTAAAATGTCTACGGCACAGGAAAAAGTGGCAGTATTTAAGCAAGGGAGAATCCCAGTAGCTGAACGCCCTTCCCAAATTCCGATCTTGGTTCAAAAGGCTCTCGACCATTGACAAGAATTGATTGGTCACTCCATCACCCATTGGTCGGATTTATAGCGCTACGCGCAAGTAAGAAATCAGAAGTCAGAAGTCAGAAGTCAGAAGTCAGAAGTCAGAAGTCAGAAGTAAGCTAGACTCACGTTTCGGAGTTTAGGAGCGATGCCTCAGGTGCGACCCGTGGCGAATTAAATTCGCCTAGCGATGCAGCGCCTTCATGCGGGGGTTTCCACGGGGCTTACAGCGATGCAGCGCGGTCTTGGGGGTTTCCCCCATGAGCGACTGCATCAAGACAGGTGCGGAAGCAAGTTCCGCACACAGAACCCAAACCATGAGCGACTGCATCAAGACAGTGACATCTGGAATGTGGGTTATAACCTGTAACCTACAACCTAAAGCATGTAACTAAAAACATACAACTTGTAATATACAACCTATAACCTACAACCTGTAACCTGGTTGAGCCTAGTTTTTTGCAAAGTATCGTTAAGTGGCCTGGAATTTAGTTGAGA
>NZ_JAAHHS010000569.1 GCF_010692395.1 Moorena sp. SIO3H5 | reverse complement strand
GGAGTGGTTGTATTGGTATGACCAAAATGCCAGACGGTATCCCTCCGAAAATGAGAGAAATCAACAGGCTCAGCAACGGGCTACTCAAGCTCAGCAACGGGCTACTCAAGCTCTTGTTGAGCTTGAAGCTTTGAAAGCTCGAGTGAAACAAATGGGAATCAATCCTGAGGATCTTGTGGATTAATCTTTAATACCAACAACTTTCTCTTCTCCCCATTTCCCCATCTCCCCATCTCCCCATCTCTCTATCTCCCCATCTCTCTATCTCCCCATTTCCCCATCTCCCCATCTCCCCATCTCCCTATCTCCCAATCCAACCAATCTACTATCTTTGAATACAACTCGGTATCAACTCTCTTTCGGTACTACCTGACCCATATACATCCCCCACAACTGGGCAGCTTGGCTACTACTGCCACTGGTAGGAGAATTGTCATCATTGCCAAACCAAATCCCTGTAACGATCTGCTCCTTGGGAATAAAACCGATAAACCACAAGTCTACATTTTTATCAGTAGTACCGGTTTTTCCTCCTTCTCCTTGACCAATCCGAGCACTGCGACCGGTGCCACTGGTGACTACAGCCTGAAGCATTTCTGTCATGGTGTTGGCTACAGCTGGTGAAACGGCTTGCTTGTTGATAGTTGGCTGATCAGCGAAGTCGTAGATTACTCTACAGGTTTGGTAGTCTTGGTAATCGGTGCAATCACTACTGTCGAGAATTCTAATAATACCATGGGGACGATACCACATACCTTGATTTGCGATCGCACCATAGGCTCCAGTCATTTCCAATAGACTAACCTCACTTTGACCTAAGGCTAAACCAAATACAGGCTCCAGTTTTGAGCTAATGCCTAACCGTTGTGCCAGTCGTATTACTCTATCTAAACCAGCATCTTGAGCAACCCTGATCGCTACTGCATTTTCCGATTGAGCCAGACCAGCATACATATCAATTTCAGTAGCATCTCCAGACCGCTCACAACGTCTGATCCGTTTAATCCCAGAGCAGGAGTAGGTTTTGGTCGGTAAAATCCCTTTTTCTAAGGCAGCAGCATAGGCAAAGAGTTTAAAGGTTGAGCCTGGTTGACGCTTGGCTTGGACGCGATTAAACTGGCTTTTTTGGTAATCGGCACCCCCAACCATAGCTAGAATCTCGCCATTACTGGTATTCAGGCTTGCGATCGCTCCCTGGGAAAATCCTAAGCGGCTACCAGTATTTTTGACATAGTCCCGTAGAGCAGCTTCAGCTTTGGCCTGAAACTCGGTATCCACAGTAGTTTCTACAATAAAATTACCTTCCTGAGCTAACTCTGAGCCCAGTAACGTCCTCAATTGCTGGAAAACGTAGCTATAGAAATAGCGTGCTTTGGTGCTAGACAGAATTTCTCGGGCTTTGGGGCTAACTTCAATCCGCGATCGCCTAGCTCGATTAGCTTCTTCTCGACTAATCATTCCCAAAGCGTGCATCCGGTCTATCACCCGATTCCGTAATTGTAATGAGGTATCATAATTCTGGATTGGGTTATAGCTATTGGGTGCTGGTAAACTTGCTACCAGGGTTGCGGCTTCTTGGATATTCACATTAGCTGCTGATTTGTCGAAATAAAATTGAGCAGCATCTTCAAAACCAAATGCTTCTATACCTAAGTAAACTCGGTTTAAGTAAGCCTTTAAGATCGCGTCCTTACTGTAAACTGTCTCTAACTTTAGGGCAATAATTGCTTCCCGCACTTTCCGGTCTGCGGTATTGGCTCGACCGACATACTCCGGAAATAGGCTTCGTGCTACCTGCTGAGTGATGGTACTAGCCCCTTCGCGAATGCCTCCCCCTTGAATATTCCGCACCACAGCTCGCATAATCCCATAGGGGTCTACTCCAAAGTGCCAGTAAAAGCGGCTGTCTTCTGAAGCTATCACTGCTTTCGGCAAATATGGGGAAAAATCCGATAACCGCCTCAGTTCTCGGTGAGCATCGGTCCGGGGTTGCCGTAGGGGAATTTGGTCACGAGAGTAAACAATTACAGGACCTGTGACTCCCTCGGGCAATGGCCTGACTGATGGTGCTTTGATGGTTTGAAATCCAATTAGTAATACCACTAAAGCAATTAAGCCACCGATGCCATAGAGAAAGTAACGAATTCCTTGGATATACCAGGGGGGAGGATAGACGTACTGTAGCTCAACTGATGCCGCTAGTTCTGGTGGGCCAATGGTGAGGGTGTCTCCGTGATACAGCAGCAAAGAGGAAAGTCGGCGTCTGCCACGATAGATACCATTGGTAGAGTTTTGGTCTTTTATGATAAACCTACGCCCACGCCTACCATACCGTTCTAGGGACAGATGAACTTGACTGACTACTGGGTTGCGAACGATTATGTCACAGGATTTGGAACTGCGCCCGAGTACGTAACGGTCCCCAACCAGGGGATAGACATCAGATTTGTTGGTATTACTGTCTTGCACCCAAAGTTCAGGCACTCTAGCATTAGGCTTTAGTGCTACTGCTTGAAGATTGACCTTCGCATGAATGGTCTGTACTACCTGAGTTAGCTGACTAAGTATGGTCTTTGGGGGTTTGGAGGGTGGTGGAGAACTCATAGTTGTCAGCGATCAGCAATTAGCTTGGGTGCCTATGGAACCATTGTAATAACTCTAGCAATTAGCTCTTTTTCCCTGTTCCCGATTCCCGAATCAACGACTAGCGGGAAAACTGCCACCAATGAAGTGAATATCACTAAAAGTTTCAATCCACAAACGAGCGCCACAATCGAGTGGATTATCTGGATTGTAGACAATCTTACAAGGCCCAAGGATTTCCACTTCGTTGCCGTAGAGATTGGTGCCACTGCGTTTTACTGAAATCACTGGCTTGCGGTCAATAGGGCTTTTCTTGATATTCGAGCCAATGTGATTACGGTTGACATTAATCTTCGCTAATGCGGGAGGACGACTAGTGCGCCATTTCCCCTTTGGTCCACGAGACCCTTTGGTAATTTGTGGCAAATGGTTGAACAGAGGAATAATCCAGAATTTCCCGGTTTTATAGGCACCCCGCACCCGACCCTTCTCTAGGAGTTGGCGCAATCGTCGAGAAGAAATTCCTAATAGAGATGCCGCTTCAGTAGTTCCAACGCACTTGTTCATGAGTGGAGTGTTTTTAACTATTCCGATACTACTAGTTTAATAAAAAAAAAGAAAATTGGCAACTTTTTTTAAATAGGGATGAAAGTAGCTAAAGTGTGGTAAGTGTGGAGAGGGTGGGGGTGAAGTCAAGTGCTGTGGTTTCCACTATTAGCGACTCAGTCAATATCGGAATAGTTAGGAAATCGGGAAGAAAAGAAACAGGGAATAGGGTTTAAAGTGTGGTAAGCGTGGAGAGGGTGGGGGTGAAGTTAAGTGGTGTGGTGTCCAGTATTAGGGACTGGGTCAATATCGGAATAGTTAGGAAATCGGGAAGAAAAGAAACAGGGAATAGGGTTTAAAGTGTGGTAAGCGTGGAGAGGGTGGGGGTGAAGTCAAGTGCTTTGGTGTCCACTATTAGCGACTGCGTCAATATCGGAATAGTTAGGAAATCGGGAATCGGGAATGCGATCGCGTAGCGGCTCCAAAGGAGCATCGCATAAGCGCGGAAGCTTTGCGTGACTCGCGTAGCGTGACCTGCATCTCAATCGCAAATAACCTAACTTTGGAGCGAGGGAACAGGGAATAGGGATGAAAGTAGCTAAAGTGTGGTAAGTGTGGAGAGAGTGTAGAGCAAGTGAAGTGGTGTGGTGTCCACTATGAGCGACTGCGTCAATACCGGAATAGTTAGAAAATTGGGAAGAAAGGAAACAGGGAATAGGGATGAAAGTAGCTAAAGTGTGGTAAGTGTGA
>NZ_JAAHHS010000568.1 GCF_010692395.1 Moorena sp. SIO3H5 | reverse complement strand
ATATGGATCCAAAAAAAAACATCCAATCAGCTATTTCAAATATCCAAGCAAAACCCTCTAGTCGCCCTAGTCTGCGAGAGAGGTTCTTCGATACCCTCAAGACTAAATACCCTAACATCCAAGCTCTATATGTAACAATTTGTATCATAGCCATCTGGAGTGGTGTTGTTCTCATCTCCGATGCATGGGCACAAGGAACCAATTTGCTCGATGAGCCTGCCCCTGATTTTGCTCTAAAAGTGGTTATGCGTCACTTTGCTTTGTTAATGCTTGGTCTGCTCATGATCTGGATAGATGACCTATCATTGCAGGAGCTGGTAGTTATGAAAAAAACTCCTATAGAAAAAGATTTCGATGAAATGAATTGGAGGGAAAAGCTTTTCTACCACTTCAAAACAAAATATCCGAACTTATCAACTATGTATACTATGATCGCCATCATAATTTCCTGGTGTGGTATATGGGGGTTGCTTTGGGACATACCTATTCAACCTTTTTGGCGATCACTAATTACAATCTTTCTAGGCTTCTTCCTGCTCTATATTGATGATTTAAAATTGGACGAACTAAACTAGACTAACTAAGTAGTAGAACACAATTATAAATGCTATACTGAGAGTTATTAATCACAACTTAGCACTCAGGTTGAGCTACGTAAACCCTAGTACGATACCTCAAGTAAACTAAACCTTTTTGATCACACCAGCTGTTATACAATTCCTGCAAATCAGAGATAAGTTTCTGGTGGGCTAATCCTTCCCGTGGGATATAGGAGACACTCATAGCACGACCAATCAGACCATCTTTATCTAAGGCTTGCTGATAAGAAAAAGTGTACGAATAGACATTGGGAAACAATGGACTAGCGAGCAAGGGGTCTACCGAACACATGCGGGATTCGGCGGGATGATGATTGGAAGCGATTTGCACTAGATGACTATAGCCTTTAGTAAAATCATCTTGGCGGTTGCGGTCATTCCAGACCACAGCTAATTGTCCAGTAGGCTTCATGATACGGCGAAACTCTAGCAAAGTTGGCTCTGGATCAAACCAATGGAAGGATTGAAAGCAAGCCACTAAGTCAATAGATGCATCAGCTAAGTTGGTCTGTTGAGCAGTTGCATCCCGGAATTCAACCAATGGATGGGTCGTAGCAGCCTGTCTCATCTCAGTATTGGGTTCGATGGCAATAACTTGAACTCCTCGTTGAGCTAGTAGCCGAGAGGAAATTCCTGTTCCTGCACCAATATCTGCAGCTACCAGTTGCCCTCTGTTCTCAAGTCCTTCCAGAATCTTGTCGATAGCTGCAGCTGGGTAACTGGGTCGATATTTGGCATAATCTGCCACCAACTCAGAAAATCGACTCTCTGGGTTCATCTGGTGTAATGGTGTTGTCTCAAGGTTCGTTTCGCCCATGATTAATACCAATCAGGATTTAGGCAATCACTATACTTGTAGGGTAGGGTACTAGTTGTGTTGCCAGATTAGCAATTTTGACAAAGATTTACATAATCCGTGCATTGAGATGATTTTAGGCTTCGATCCAGGACGAGATAAATGTGGTGTAGCAGTGATGGAGAAAGAAGGTCAGCTGCTAACCCATGAGGTAGTCGCTTCAGGAAATGCGATCGCAAAACTCCAGGAACTGTGTCAACAATTCCCCATTGAAACCATTGTGATGGGAGACCAAACTACTGCCAAGAGATGGAAACAGAAAATCAAGGAGGAATTACCAGTATCAGTACCTATTGTCCTGGTAGATGAGCGCTACAGTAGTTTAGAAGCTCGCCCACGCTACTGGCAAATGTATCCTCCCAGAGGGTTCCAACGGCTCATTCCCCAAGGAATGCGCCAACCTCCTCGACCCATTGATGATATTGTGGCAATTTTGTTAATCGAGCGCTACTTAATCAAAGGCAAAAGCTAGAAGGGATATCGTCGTCTGCCCTTGGGCATTACCTATTGACTTGGGCATTATAGCGCTACGCGCCAGGCATGAAGCGCAATAGGCATGAAGCGCAATAGTGAAGAAAAAAGCTTACTAATCAAGGGATTGAGCGATTTTAATTTTTCTTCACTTGTCAAACACCATAGTGCGTAGTGCTATACCTATTGACAGGATGCTCAAGCCTGTTCTAACTTTCCCCTCTTATCCCTGGTGATCATGTATATTATCTCATATTTATGAGATACAAAATTTTTCTATTACCTAATTCCTAATTGCTAAAACCCAGGACAAAAGTACCTCACCGAATTGATATATGCTATAGTTCAGCTCGAATGGTAAAAGCATAGTTTCCTCCTGGTTCGAGCTGGTAATCCCACTGTTCTAAAAATCTGCCAAGGGGTTCCTGAATCAAGGCACGGCCCAATGAGGGGGTGACTAACAGCTGACTGATCCGAAAATGCCATTGAAACTCCCATTCATAGTCTGCGGCTTGTACTTCCCCTTCAATCTTGCCCTGTTGCCAGCAGTGCCGCGTAATTCTGACGTAGGCAGTGGTTTCAGGCAAACCCTTTGCACTCACAATGGTAAAAAATCCTAATCTGCTTTAAAGACATAGGTTAGCAGACCTGTTGGCAGATAAGTCAATAGGGATCAACCGGAATGTCATATCCGTGTGGGTGGTTGATGCCCAAGGCAACCAGGTGCTGAAGGCAACCAGGTGCTGATGGATGCTTTTTACAAAACCGTACCGTTCCAAAAGATAACATCACGCTTTACTCAAGCCCTACAGCAAGCACAACTCCCGTGGCTCTTGAGTCCTAAATACAGTCACCCTTAGTACTGGTCACAATTTCTGCTTAATTATTGGTAACAATTTTAGGTAATAGTTAGAATAGATATTGGTTGATATTAAATCCCTGCGATATGGACCACCAACTCCCGGTAGTGAGCCTGTCGCCGATGCTCCCAAATATAAATGCCCTGCCAGGTTCCTAGGAGCAATCTCCCTTGAGCAATAGGAATCTGTTCCGATGTTTTAGTCAGTACAGTGCGGATATGAGCTGGCATATCATCAGGACCTTCCGCACTATGGCTATAGCTCTTACCATCTTCTGGTACTAATTTAGCAAAAAAGTTCGATAAATCCATGAGCACATCAGGATCAGCATTTTCCTGAATTACCAGACTTGCCGATGTATGACGCAGGAAAATGGTACACAATCCAGTCTCCAGTCCTGATGTAGCAACCACGGATTGAACTTTTCCGGTAATGTTAGAGAAGGATTTACCGGTAGTCTTAATTTTGAGTCGTTGTTGATAATGAGTCATAGAAGGGTTAGTTAATCGAGCCACTCCTACCCTAGCTGTTTTAGTTCCTCCGATGGTGTAACGGAAGTTTCTGTGGCTACAGCTGTTGGTGGATTTTCAGCAGACTTATCCACCACAGGTGTAACGGAGGTTTCTGTGGCTACAGCTGTTGGTGGATTTTCAGCAGACTTATCCACCACAGCAGCAGTTTCTGATGACTCTATAGTATCTTCTGATAACGACTCAGGGACAGTTGCCAATACAGCAGTTTCTGATGACTCTATAGTATCTTCTGATAACGAAGTATCTTCTGATAACGACTCAGGAACAGTTGCCAATTCTTCTGTATACAGCTTATCGAGTTGAGCAGCAGTTTCTGATAACTCCGGCTTTTCTGCTGATTCTGGCTCAGTTGCAGATTGATTGTCACAGGAATCATCTGCCTGCTCGGAATTTTCCGATGCCTCTGGATTCTCTGGTTCCCCGTCACGCCAAGGGGAATCATAGTGATTCCAGGGCAGAATAGGCTCGTTGGGCAGGTTACGGGTCAAGACAGTGATGTTCTCTGGGTCTGGTTCTGGTAAACTCAAAGGTTCTCCAGAGGGTTTGTTATTAACCTGTTTAGA
>NZ_JAAHHS010000567.1 GCF_010692395.1 Moorena sp. SIO3H5 | reverse complement strand
GCATTGAAGCCCAGCTCACCGATCAGTCCTACATTCTTTCTAAAAAGTGTACCCTCAGGGGTGGTTTTGCCTTTTACAGTTGGTTTAGCGGTGAGCATGAAGGTGATTTTGTCACCACCCTGGGAGGATATCATTCTGACTTTGATGTTCCTTCCCATTATCCCCAGGTGCCCCGTCTAGGGTTTAACTGGAATGTGGACTCACACCTAAGTTTAAAGGGAGAAGCCTACTTTGCCCTCTGTGCCCATGCCTTGATGGCCGGAGGCTACATTGAGGCCACCTACGAAAGCGGTGCCTTTAAGGCGGACTTTAAGGAAGGGGCAGACTTTTTACTCGGTTGGAAACCCTTTCACTATGAGGCTGATATCTATATACACATGTCCGCCTCTTATACATACCACTTCTTTGGTACTCACCATATTACTGCCGACCTCAGTGCCGATTTAAATCTATGGGGACCTGATTTTGGGGGTAAGGGTAAAGTCAAAATATGGGTGGTGACCATTCACATTACCTTTGGCGATCAGGATGCTAAAGAAGCTGAAGCCATTGAATGGGATGAGTTTAATCAGTTCTTACCCGACGAGGATAAACGGGTGAGTATTCGTGTGGACAGTGGTGTAGTAGCCAACAGTTTGACTACTGGTCATCTAGGGGTGATCAATCCGAAGGATTTGGTGTTGGTTACTGATTCGGTGATTCCCATTACAGAAGCGACAGCAAATGAGCCCCTTGCAACCACAGTTAATGGTACCAGTGCTGATACCAGTTTTGGTATTGGTTCAATGGCGATCGCAACCGTAGACTCTGCCGTCCATACCATTCAAATCACGCGGGACAGTGATGAGTCTGTGGAAAGTGAGTTTCAGTTTGAGCCCATTTTGAAAGCGATGCCCACTGCACTGTGGGGATCTGACTTACAGCCAGATGTCAATGCCGACCGGTTTATTGACAATGCCCTGAGCGGTTACAAAGTATCACCAGCGACACCACCTTCTCCCGGCCAGCTTAAATTGATAGAGCGTGATTTTGTTCTATACGAGTCCACAACTATCAGCGATGCCTTTGACTGGGAAGACACTTCTGACCTAAACACCATTGAAAGTAGCCTTCAATCGGTGTTAGACGAACTAGGTCTGGATGATATTGTCATTGACTTAAGCCAACAGACAAGCGAGCAGCTTCAGTTAGTTAGCTGAGCCCTACATTCTCACACCGATCAGATAGACCGTGACAGCGGCTCCTAGATCAACACAACCTTAACAACAGTACTAGCAGTATTCAACAAAGTATAACCATGGCTCAAAGCACCTACGTCGGATTTTTGCAAAATCACAAACCATCTTTGACTGCCGGAGAGTATCAAATTACCGTTAGCCAATCGATTGGTGATGGTGGCAACAAAATTCCAAAGACTGATAGTCAAGATCCCACTTATTATACCACTCAATACTTTACCGTTGCTGGCGAACGTTTTTACCTAAATCCAAAAGACATTGCTGCTCAATTCCCTCCCCCTAAAGGGATCGGTGATTTTTCTAACGTTTTGCCCCACCTGCGCCTGAGCAGAAGCACCCTTCCCTGGGAACGTCAGATCAATAGCACAGACACGGATACTCCCTGGTTAGCACTACTTGTGTTCTCAGAAGAAGATAAAGCTCGGCTAGAGGAACGTGTTGTTAAGCTGTCTGACTTGGAGGCTGGCTCTACAGAGGCCTCCCACTATTTCCCAGCAATCACCCTGGAAACTGGACAACAGTCCACGGATAAAGCCAATGTAGTGGATATTCCCATCGACTTATTTAATAAAGTTATGCCATCTGCTGATGAGTTGGCCTTACTTGCCCATAACCGAGTTGCTGCAGAGAGCACAGACAGTGAGGACAGCGCAGACATCACGGACGAAACGTACTACAAATTTGCCGAGGAACCTAGTGCCATTCTTGTGGCTAACCGTCTGCCTAAAGCGGGTGTGGTCAATTATGTCTATCTTGTATCATTAGAAAATCGTTTTAACTCTAGTAACACTACTGATGACACTCCAAAGTTTGATTACCAAAATGCCGACCAGAGCGATAACAGTACAGATAAAATTCGGTTAGTATATCTTTCTCGATGGTCTTTTACCTCTACTGAACATTATAAAATTCGCCTTTCTGTCATCAACCGGATAGCAACAGAAGAAAATCAAGACAGCACAAGTGAAAGTGAGACCACAGGTATCATATATTTTAGCGATTCAGAAAGTGCAGTAAACATCAAAAATGCCCTATTGACATTAGTCGATACAGATTATTACACCACTGATGATACTGGTGGTTTGGTTCCGGCCCTAACAAATGCTGGCTTGAGTAGTGAATTATTAGAGAAAACTGGTAGCGATGGCGTCTCTAATCAAAGTAAAATTCTCGCGGCCTTTGCCTATGGAGATTTTGCTGCAGTGCTGAAACAGGTTGACCACTCTACATTGCGTCTACCGAATAAAGGTACTGTTACCGAAAATTTCTTAAAAATGGGACTTACGGCTAAACAGCATCTGTTACGCAGTGGGGAAAAAACAGCCTCCTGGTATCGAGGTCCTTTTATACCAACGGACAACAGTGATCTGGAGTTATCGCTTCCAGCGCTGTCCGCAGACCAATTAAGACAGTATTACGAAGGTCTAGGTATGCTGGATGTCAGCTACAGTGCTGCTTGGGAAATTGGCAGATTGTTAGCGTTACAAAATAAATCCTTTGCCATCAGTCTTTATCAATGGAAACGAACCTATTTAAAACAAATTCAGAAACATAACCAAAGTACAAGTCACAGCTCAGCCCATTTGCCCAAAACTAATATTAATCATAAGAATCTTGCCTCACTGAGTGTACCAACAACGGTTACCAATTGGCTGGATGACCTGCGCTTACTCAAGGGAATACCATTTAATTATTTGGTTCCTGACGAAGCCATGTTACCGGTGGAATCTATCCGATTTTTTAATGTTGACAATAACTGGTTAGAAGCAGTAACGGACGGTGCTTTTGCCATTGGTCGAGCCAGTGACAGCGATTATCAAAACGACAAGGAGTATTTATACAATGCCCTTTATAGTGACCTGGGGACGTTACCCACACTGAGTGGCTTTTTGCTCCGTTCTGAGGCCGTATCCGGTTGGCCAGACATGCAGATAGAAGCCTTCGACAAAGACAACACAAGCTTAGAAAGTAAGCGTGTAGAACAACTGAGCAACAATATTATGCTCTGTCTTTTTGAAGGTAGCTTAGACCGTGTGGAGTTATACCTGAAGCCTGAAATATTGCACTATGGTTTGACCCCAGATAACAGCAATTTTGTAAAATATTTACGTGACAACCAGTGGTCAGAAATAACCTCAGAGCCTGTGGAATGTTCCATTAGTGAACGCACACTTAATATTGCTCAGCTAAAGTCAGACATTGATACCAAGTACAGTAACAACAACAATATCGAGTGGGGAGAGCCAGCGACCTCGGCAGAGCTAGCGGTACAGATGCTTGAAGGTTTTGAAAAAGTCATCTTTCAGGGCGTTGCTTAATAATGGAATGATTTTAAGAGTGGGGTGGAATAGGCATATTGTCCTGTGGAACGGGCATCTTGCCCGTTACAATTCCCAGGCAGGATGCCCACCCCACTCCTCTTACTTCCTGAATTCAGCAACGCCGAAAATACGGCCAAAAAATCCAAGAAGATTCGAGTGTTGCTAAACCCTGAACAACGATTGGCCGTAGGCCACGCTACGGGAACAATTGTTCGCCAGTGGTTTGGAGTATCCCGTTATGTGTTCAACAAAACCGTCAAAATACTTTCATAAAATCCAAAACCTCCTCAGGTTAAGGTTACCTAAGGAGGCTTTAGTCTAAAATAATTATA
>NZ_JAAHHS010000566.1 GCF_010692395.1 Moorena sp. SIO3H5 | reverse complement strand
AAATAACCTAACTTTGGAGCGAGGGAACAGGGAATAGGGATGAAAGTAGCTAAAGTGTGGTAAGTGTGGAGAGAGTGTAGAGCAAGTGAAGTGGTGTGGTGTCCACTATGAGCGACTGCGTCAATATCGGAATAGTTGAAAAATTGGGAGTGCGATCGGCGAAGCCGCGCCAAAGGCGATCGCATAAGCGCGGAAGCTTTGCCTGACTCGCGTAGCGTGACCTGCATGTCAATCACATTTAACTGTGATTGGGAAATGCGATCGCTCAAGGGCAAAAGCTTAGTGTGACTCGCGTAGCGTGACCAAACGTCAATCGCAAATAACCTAACTTTGGAACAAGCAGAATAGTTTAGGCTACAGTCAATCTATGCATGGGATCGTCGCATATAAATGTGAGCAGGAAATGCAATCACACATAACCTAACTTAGGAACAAGTGGAAGAGTTTTACCTACAGTCAGTCTTGTATGCGATCCAGGGTAAGCGCAAGAATATATAAGCATATGCTTATTCATAAAAAGACCACGCTATTCTCAATCAATAAACTCTATTGCAAGTACAGTTATAGGAAATCATAGGGGTTTCGAGCCACAATCAACCTATATCTAGCCAATGCACATAGTCATTTTTTATGGAGCTTACCCTCTACCAAAATGCTAAAGCCTAATAATTTATAAATATACCTCCACTACCACAATTAGTTTGTTCTCCTTCGCAGTTTGTTTCGTTGTTTACATCCCCGTTTTGATTGATGATTACTGGCTTGTCGTTGTTAGTTGTATTTTCTACTTTCTCTGTATACTCGCTATCTACTTTATTTTCGTCTCCATCAATTTGAATATTCCCATTCCCGTTGATAATTTGTTGTGATTGTTGTTGTGATTGTTGTTGTGATTGTTGTTGTGATTGGGTAACACTTATATCGCTTTTTGTTTCCCGATTTTTGTTGATGGTTAATGGCTTATCGTTGTTAGTTGTATTTTTTTCTTCTTTGATATATTTGCTAGTTACTCCATTTCCGTTTCCATCAATTTGAATATTCCCATTCCCGTTGATAGTTTGTTGTGCATGGGTAAGGCTTTTATCGCTGAATAGTCCAGGTATTCCCCCCTGACCAACAACAGATGCAATACCTGCCGCAATTGCACTTAGGACAGTTGCACCAAGCATTATTTTAGATGTCCAGTTTTTTTTAGTCTTACGGGTACTAGATGGCATGGATATTTTCTCCTGGAATTAATTTTTACGAAAATTAAAGCCAACGATTGTAACTGTAATATATCTCACCTGAGGGGTGACATGAGCCCTAAAAATCTCATTATATAAGGCTTTGATGCCAATGAGCTTATGGAAGATACAGTCCCAAATTAACCCTCGATTCATTTTCTGGAAGCTCAAACGCTTATAACTAGGTTCAATGAAGCGCGCAAAACAGAATGTCTCTTTTTGTAACTTATGGGCTTAAATTATTGCCCAGTAAGGATTTAAGCTTGCATGTCATCCCCCTCAGATATCTGAGACATTAATAGTCTTTGTGTAGTCTAGATATATATATAATATTATATCATCATATAAGAATACTATTTGATTCTTGAAATATAGTGGAATTAGTAATTGCTATGATCCTTGCCCAGCAAATATTTCAGATTTGTTAAATTTTATAAATGATGGCAGTGGTTCCGTCGCATGGAATAAATTGACCAAAACCCTTGGCATATAATTATTCAGGATTGCTATATTAGCAATTTGACTTTTTCGACTAGGGAAAGGTTCCAGGACGCAATCCTATGTGAATACTATATAGCTGGTTTATATTGGTACTGGTACTAGGTAACCCTGGTTCTGGGTGTGAGTTTTTGCGATCGCAGCGAGTTTGTTTATGTGCTTAGACCTAGGGATATTCCCAGATAAAAATCAATATTCCTGATTACTGACATCAATAGCACGCTCAAAATACACTCCAGAACAAGTAGCTGATATTCTTGCCGCCATCATAGAGTTTAGATTAGACTGTGTTGGATATCATGCTGGGTTATTTCTGGTGCAAGTTATTCTGCTTAGCAAACTGATACCCCAAGTTTCTAGAGCAAATCAAGCAGGCTAAGTATTAATCTTTAAGTGCTCCAGCGCCCAATAATTCAATTGATAATTTTGAATAGTCGAAAGCCTTTGACCCCTCAGCGACTAGCCGGAAAACTTCCACCAATGAAGTGAATATCACTGAAAGTTTCGATCCACAAACGAGCGCCACAGTCCAATGGATGATCGGGATTATAGACAATCTTACAAGGCCCAAGGATTTCCACTTCATTGCCGTAGAGATTGTTACCACTTCGTTTTACTGAAATCACTGGCTTCCGGTCTTTGGGACTTTTCTTGATATTCGAGCCAATGTGATTACGGTTGACATTAATCTTCGCTAATGCAGGGGGACGACTAGTACGCCATTTTCCTTTTGGTCCACGAGACCCTTTAGTTATTTGTGGCAAATAGTTGAACAGAGGAATAATCCAGAATTTCCCAGTTTTATAGGCACCCCGCACCCGACCCTTCTCTAGGAGTTGGCGCAATCGTCGAGAAGAAATTCCTAATAGAGATGCTGCTTCAGTAGTTCCAACGCACTTGTTCATGAGTGGAGTGTCTTTAACTATTCCGATATTACTAGTATATAGGATAAAAGGAAAATTGGCAATAAAAGCTTGTAACAAAAATTTTCAAAATATGTTATAATATAAAATTATTTGTGCTATAATAAAATTACCGTGGAACGTTTTAGCGCCCACGGTAAGAGCCAGCCTACAGAAGTCACACGGAAGGCTGGCTCTCGTCCCCCAGTTAAGGAGATAACTTAATATTATGTCGTATTCTCAACGCCTTTATCCATGGGCGGTGGTTAGGTTATTGCCCATGATGCAACGAGTACTTGTTGGTCGTTTCCGCAATCGCTCGGATGCAGAAGGTCACATGCAGGCTCTGAAGCGGTTAATGCCTGATGGTAAATTTATTATTGTATTTGATATTGGGCAGGATATAGAGGGAGAATCTGAGGAGATGGAGTAGGGAGGGATTAGCGATCAGCTTTCAGCTATCAGTAATCAGGTTATGGGTTAGGTCACAGGCTGGAAGCCTGTTCCACTCTACTTGAGGAGTTAGCTCACAGGCTGGAAGCCTGTTCCACTCTACTTGAGGAGTTAGCTCACAGGCTGGAAGCCTGTTCCACCCTACTTGAGGAGTTAGCTCACAGGCTGGAAGCCTGTTCCACTCTACTTGAGGAGTTAGCTCACAGGCTGGAAGCCTGTTCCACCCTACTTGAGGAGTTAGCTCACAGGCTGGAAGCCTGTTCCACAGCTGACCGCTGACACCTCACTTACTACTAGCAATAGTCTTCCAATTCTGAATCACTTGCTGCAAAGCTTCCGGGAGCTGATTACTACCAATATCGGCATAACGTGTGGTACCAGCATTGCTGGTCAGAGTAACACTGATATAATCAGCGGCACCAATAGGAGCAGGGTAACTGAGCTGATCAAACTGACCAAAGTCTACCTCTTTGTTGAGAAACTCTTTAAAGTCTTTGACATCTTGAGGGGAAATGCGAGCAATCTCGGTGGGAGTGCTATTCCCATTGATCCGTATGTACTGCTGAATCACTTGTCCATTGTTGAGCAGACGGGTTTCAAGCGTTTGACCAAAGAAACCACCGCTTGCGATCGCACGAAATACGGTATTGTTCTCTAGGGCTGGTGGTAATTCACTGCTGGGAATCGCTGCTGCTGCCAGTAGGTCTTGATTGTCTACAGATTCAACCTGAGCGGTTGCGGTAGAGTTACCTGATGCTAAGAACTTACTTTGACCAGCTTGGCTAGTTACTGCACTAAAGGATAGAATCCCGGT
>NZ_JAAHHS010000565.1 GCF_010692395.1 Moorena sp. SIO3H5 | reverse complement strand
TTGTCAATATAGCGCTACCTGCAAGGGCTTTAGGCATGCATGCTAGAGGCAAAAGTTGACGTGCATTAGCGCACCGAGGGAGTAGGTTTTTACATTTATAGTCAGCTGATTGCTGTTCGCGCAGCGTGTGCGTAGGGCATATACTTACAAAAAAAATAGCCGTAGAAATACTATCCACGGCTATGTCAATCAGATATGTCAGAAGTTTCCAAAAACCCTTGGTGAAGGGGGGAAACCCCCCCAAAAATTAAGGTGTTATGGTAATAACCAATACTTGGTCATAGTCGTCATTACTTCACCTGGAATATTAGTCGGTTCCAGAGGAGTCCACTCAGCAATCTCGGCATAGCCCAGGGCATACAGCATCTGCATACTCTCAATTACTGATTGACGAGGACCTTTGAGAGCGATGCAGCGCGGTCTTGGGGGTTTCCCCCATGAGCGACTGCATCAAGACAGTGTGCTCAGTAGGTTGTTTCTTGAAATTGCGAGTAAAGGTTTCTGACATCGTGAAAAAGTTTAACTTGGTTTATATTGATAATTGTAATGATTATAGTTTTAATTGTCAAGGGTTTAAAAAAATTTTGTTGGGAGTTTTAGGGTTCGTTAAAAAAAGCTATAATGAGCGTTTTTTTTCAGACACATGTCAGTCTAAATACTGAAAAGCTTAACGAAGCAAATAATCAATTTTATAGCAATTTTATTTCCCATAAGGCACAAAGTAATCCCCCTGAAAAAGAGGGACTTTGATGCAAGAAACACGATATAATTTTTTCAGATTTAGGAAATATTATCAGGCTTAACTAACCGAAATCCAATGTGAGTCGTTCCTGTATCCGGTGATTGAGACTCCCGAGCAGCAGGACGATAGCGACTACAATAATTAGGAGCACACAGGTAAGACCCGCCTTTAATTACATGTTTAGCAACACCTGGTTCTCTGGGGTCGAAGCTTTCTTTTTGATTAGGTCCTATAGGATTAAGGCTGTGGGCTTTGCCATTGTGACCGATGCTATACCAATCTGAAGTCCACTCCCAGACATTACCAGTTATGTCAAACAAACCATAACCATTTGGTTCAAAAGAACCTACAGGTGCAGTGCCGGTGTGACCATCAGCTTTGGTGTTGAAAAAGGGGAAAAATCCCTGCCAGGTATTAGCCTTCTTGGCCGAGTATTGCTCACCCCAGCTGTAGGTAGCATCATCCAGTCCACCGTGAGCAGCATATTCCCATTGGGCTTCTGTGGGTACTGACTTCCCTGCCCACTTAGCATAGGCTTGAACGTCTTCATAGGCAACATGGACGACGGGATAGTTCTTTTTACGTTTAATGTTGCTCTTTGGACCAAAGGGATGTTGCCAGTCAGCCCCAGGAGTCCACTTCCACCAGCTCAGGTAACCCACAGGTCTAACCCCATTGTCCGGCATCTGAAAGACTAGGGAACCAGGTGCCCGTTGCTCTTCTGGTAAGTCGGGAAACTGTTCCGATGAGAGGGGACGCTCTGCTACTGTAATATAACCAGTTTCCTTGACAAATTTGGCAAATTCCCCATTAGTGACTTCGTATTTATCGATGCAGAAGCTCTCAACGGTGACATCGTCCGCAGAGCGCTCGGAAGGATAGTAAACGTCGGAACCCATCTTGAAAGTGCCGCCAGGAATGAAGGTCATACCTTCAGGGCAGCTATTTACGGTGGGAGATGCCTTGACTTGTGTAGGAGTGCCAAAGACTAGGCATACTGTCAGGAAACTTAGGAAAAGTTTGAATAGAAGTAATTTTAACCAAGGAGTCTTCATTGTTGAGTCAGACAAGCTATTAGTAAGTAAGCATATGCGCTACGCGCACGCGTGCGCGTTCAGCGGTCAGCGCTCAGCGGTCAGCGATCAGGAAAGGCTAGGACGATAATTTCCCGGTAGTATCCGGTAATTCATTACTTGCAAAAGCTGTAAATGTATCCATCTTTTCGATGTATTGCTGATATATCCTGAGATTTGCAGCTTTTGTAACCCTTCATGCCCAACGGAGTAAATCCAAAACTTCCTTTACTCCTGGGAGTAACTTTACCTATTCCTAGTTTTTGGTGTCTAGCTATATCTCCAGTCATCCAGCCTTTAATAGGCTTCAATGGATTGTGCCGGATGGGGTAACCGTACTTATTTAGTGCCGCTTTTTGTCTGCCTCCTTGTCCTTTACAATTGACTAACAGGGGCTGAGTAGTCCTCAAGGACAGAGGCTTGATATCTCCAACGCAAGCGGCATCAATCCAATGCTCTTTAGGGAATCCTAATTTAGTCCGGTTGTACTTAGTTTGTGCTCCTGTTCCAGTAACCACGGGTTTCATCCTTCGAAGTACTTTGACTAATTTGTTACGAGTTGCATTCACCGCCGCCGGATCCTTTAATGACTGTTTGGCTTTGGTTTTGATCTTCTGAAGTAGACTTGGTTTCTTTTTTAGAAATTCTTCTATAGGCTTATTTCCTTTTCGTTGATTGCATTTTTCACAGGCCAAGCAAAGATTACTCACGCGTTCGCGTAGCGTCGGCTTTGCCGAATCGCTTCCCCCCTTGGATTTGGGATGAATGTGCTCGATCTGTAGAGGTATATTTTGCTTGCCACAGTAAGCGCATTCCCTCCCCCATTTTTCAAGTAGATACTCTCTAACTTCGTACCCAGCCAATTCCCCTTGTTGGTACTCAACACCATTGATTTCCGGATTCTGCATTTTCTGAGTATCGAATTTAACCCTCTCGACCCAAATTTCATTAACCGGACAGAATTTAATTAATCGTTTTACCCAGGTCTGGATAGTTAAAATTCTGTGTTCCAGACTAGGAGTGAGCCATCCTTTTGGACGCTTACGATTAAGGAACCTGGGCTTTCTATATCGGGTATTTCGGTTGCGTCTTCCACGCCTTGCAGCGCCTCTAGACTCTAACTTTTTCTTGATTAATCCTCCCCTATGTTCTAGTTCCATACCCCAAATTACTTGATCGTCTTGAACTAAGGCAAATCCTGTTTTCTTACTGCCAGGATCTATCTTGATTTGGCATGGAGAGATAGTAGGATTGTCGTTCGCGCAGCGTCGGCTTTGCCGAATCGCTGTCTTTAAGATGATCGTGAATGGGTACATCCTAAAGACAGCCGCTTTACCTTTTTCCAATAATCGGCGTGCTTTCTTTGGCGAAATGGGATTTAGTGGTTGTTTGTTCGTGTCAATGATAAATATGTAATTTTGCATTTTTAGTGCGTCTCAAGTCGGTTATGTTTTCCAAGTGCTTCGCACACGCTTGCGCGAACGGCAATGTTGAAATGGCTTGTTAGGCTAACCACACATTTTGCCTTCACCTTAATGATTAGCGACAGAGCCAGGAACTGGAGGTCATTCCTGGGTGTCATAACCAAATCAACGTAGGACTGAATCCTTAGCCTGCATCCTAGTCAGGTACTTTTCCAGGGGTTACCGGGAATTACCAAGGCTTAAACTAGGAGCTTCTGTCATATTTCGCTGAATCCAAATTCTACCATCTTTTATATCTAAATGGATGAAACAGTCATAAACTCGTTTGAGTCCATCCCAGCCGATATCTAGAAGTTGATAATGGTCATTTTCTGTATCAAAAATAAGTTGACCTTCAATTTCTGAATCTGAATTATTCGCTTCTAATGTGGCATGATTAGTTAATATTTGGCGAATTATTAATCGGTACTTTTCTAATTTTTCCATAACAAAGGGAAACCGTTATAATGAGTAGTGGACTGACACAGTTAAAGTAGTATAATAGACCTCTCCAAAAAATAAATTTATGGTATAATAATAAAAATATAACTAATTTTTATTAACTTCAAAATGAGCTACACTTGGAATTATATTAAAAAAAATCCTAAACAAACTAAACGATTGGTA
>NZ_JAAHHS010000564.1 GCF_010692395.1 Moorena sp. SIO3H5 | reverse complement strand
AAGACCGCGCTGCCTTCCCAAGACCGCGCTGCCTTCCCAAGACCGCGCTGCCTTCCCAAGACCGCGCTGCCTTCCCAAGACCGCGCTGCCTTCCCAAGACCGCGCTGCCTTCCCAAGACCGCGCTGCATCGCTTTAAGTTAGCAAATTATCTTTGTGACCAGGCTGGAATGATATTTGTTGTTGGCGAAGCCTGTCCGAAGGACATGGACTTAGATTTCAGAACTTGGGCAAAAGGAATGTTAGGTAAACATACCCTTGATGCGGGTTTTGGTCAGTTCTTTGATATCTTAGCTTGGGTTTGTTGGAAACGAGGCGTATACTTTGGCAAAGTTGATTACAGATATACTAGTCAAATTTGTCCAAATTGTGGTATAAATACAGGCAAAAAAGATTTGTCTGAACGCATACACAAATGTCCTGAATGCCATTATGAAATTAACAGAGATGTTTCAGCTGCTCAAGTGATTTGTCAACGTGGTATTACTGCGGTCGGACAGATCGTGCTAGAAAATGACTGTGTAGGCGGGCTGTCGGGGGTTTACAACAACCTAGATAAGTGCTTTGGAAGCAGTAAACCTAAATTGTGAAGTTTGGGAATCCCCCGTTATAATCTCTGATTTAACGGGGGAGGATGTCAAAAGGGATAACTTGAGATTTATCCATGAATACCCTTCCAATCAACATTCCTCCTAGCCTCAGAGTTACTGAGGAGCAGTTTGAACAACTTGCTAGTGCTAATCGAGACTTACGCTTAGAACGTAGTGCTACAGGAAAATTAATTGTCATGCCACCCACTGGGGGCAATACTGGAAAACGCAACATTGATATAGAAGGACAACTTTGGTTATGGAATCGCCAAACTAAACTGGGGGTTACCTTTAACTCCTCTACTGCTTTTCGACTTCCCAATGGAGCAATTCGTTCTCCTGATTCAGCTTGGGTTACTCAAAAACGATGGAATTCATTAACCCCTGAACAACAAGAAACTTTCCCACCCCTTTGTCCTGATTTTGTGCTGGAGTTGCCTTCAAAGAGTGACAATATGGAACCGTTACGCCAAAAAATGCAGGAGTATATTGATAATCAACTGCGTTTGGGTTGGTTAATTGACCCTAATCATAAGACCGTTGAAATTTATCGACTCAATAATCAACCGGTAGAGGTGTTGAAATCTCCTGGAAGATTATCGGGAGAAGATGTTTTACCTGGCTTTGTCTTAGACTTGGAATTTGTCTGGAATTAGCAGGATTGTAAGCCAATGCGCGCACTTATCACAGGCTAGAAGCCTGTGCCACGCTACTTGAGGTGCCATTAGCCTTTGACTACTTAGCTGATTAGTTGGAAAATTTCCTTAGCAGCGCGATCGCATACGCCCACTTCACCCAATAACTGGCGCATTTCCTGATAATCTTTCAGGGTTTGCTGACGCCGTTCTTGATTAAAAAGGAGTTCTAAGGATTCCCGAACAATATTCTCTGGTGTGGCTTGCTCTTGTAACAACTCCGGCACAATCGAGCGCATTACTACCAAGTTAGGGGGAGACATGAAGGGAATCGAAAACTTCAAGAAGGTGCGAGCAAGCCAGTAGGTCAAGGGATTAACTCGGTAGAAAACCACCTGGGGCACATCTAGTAGTGCTAGTTCCAAATTCACTGTACCTGACTTGGTAATCGCTAAATCAGCAGCAGCCAAGATTTCTTTAGTTTGACCAGCTACCACCTTAGCTTGTAAACCATAGCGCTGTACTGCTTCTTCAATGGGATGGCGATAGGCTTCTAAAGATAGGGGAATCCAAAATAGTGGTGAATCAGCTTGACTTTGCGTGAATCCTTCACCCTTAGACTGGCTAAGCTGGCCGGTTTGGTTAGTATCTAACAATTGTGACTGTAGCTGCTTGGCTGCTTCAAAGACTACAGGCATGAGATACTTAATTTCTTGTTGTCTAGAGGCAGGTAAAAGTGCGATCGCACTTTGTTCTGGAGCTATGCCTAAGGTAGCACGAGCCTCCTCCCGGCTTGGGCTAGATTCCATCCGATCTACCAGGGGATGACCTACCCAACTAACTGACGCTCCCTTTTCCACAAAGTAACGGGCTTCTTCTGGGAAAATTGCCAACATTCGATCAGTGATTTCCACAATAATCCTGGTGTTGCGCTTAGAAATAGACCAAACCCACTCTTGGGGAGCAATATAATAAACCACCGGTACTTGCGGTAATTCACGCTTGAGAAAACTACCAATACTCAAATTTGGTCCCATGTAGTCAATCAGCACCACTAGGTCAGGGGTCTGCTGCCGGAGATACTGTTTGGCACGACGTTGGACTTTCAGGGTAGGCAGCACAAAGGGTAGAGATTCCAGAATTCCTACAGAACCAATACTGGTGGTATTACCCAACAGCTTCCCACCAGCTTGGGCCATTTGATCACCGCCTAGAGCAACAATCTCTAACTCTAAGCCAGCTGCTGTTCCCTGACGTTTCAATGCTTCAATCAGTAGAGCCCCTTGTAAATCACCAGATACCTCGCCAGTACTGATAAATATGGTTTTAAGAGTCATGGTTGATGGGTCGATAGGGATTAGGGAAATAGGAAGTACAGAGTAACCAGATTTAAATGACCTGACCAAAAATTTTGGGTCTCAATCCCCGTCCTTCTAGGACGGCTTTGTCTTTTTGTACTATACTTTACCTAGAGTTGTCTCACGTCAATAATGAAAGTCTTGGAGTTTAAGGCCAAAGGGAACAAAACTCAATATGCCGCGATTGATGAGGCGATCCGTACTGGTCAATTTGTCCGCAATAAGTGCCTCCGCTACTGGATGGAGAATAAAGGTGTAGGACAAAAAGAGCTGTATCGTCATAATACTTGCCTTAGAGCTGAGTATCCCTTTGTAAAAGACTTGAACTCTCACGCATGTCAAGCTTCGGTCGAAAGAGCTTATAGCTCAATCGCTAGATTTTACGATAAATGCAAAAAGAAAGCCCCCGGTAAAAAGGGATATCCCAAGTTCAAAAAGTTCTCCCGATCAGTTGAATACAAGACATCAGGGTGGAAATTATCAGGGGATGCTAAGTCGATAAACTTCTTAGACAAGAAAGGTATCGGAAAACTTAAACTGAAAGGGACTTGGGAGTTGTGGCGTTACGAACAAAAGCTAATTAAGCGGGTTAGATTGGTTCGCCGTGCAGATGGCTATTATGTTCAGTTTTGTATAAAAGTCTATGAAAAAGAGTCTTTAGAGCCAACACATACTAATATTGGATTAGACGTAGGGCTTAAGGAATTTTATACCGACTCCAAGGGAGGTGTAGAGCAGAATCCCAGGTTTTATCGTAAAAGCGAAAAAAGACTAAAGTTTCATCAACGTCGGGTTTCTCGTAAAAAGAAAGGCTCAGCCAACCGTAAGAAAGCCATTAACAGACTAGGTCGGACACACCTTAAAATAAGTAGGCGACGTGAAGAGCACGCTAAGAGACTGGCGCGCTGCGTAATCCACTCTAACGATGTGGTTGCTTACGAAGACTTAAGGGTTAAAAATTTAATCAAAAATCATTGTCTTGCTAAGTCTATTAATGACGCTGGTTGGTATCAATTTAGGAAATGGCTGGAATATTTTGGACAAAAGTTTGGCAGGCAAACAATAGCAGTAAATCCTGCTTATACTAGTCAAAATTGTTCTAGTTGTGGTGCAGTTGTCAAAAAGACATTGTCAACGCGAACCCATACCTGCAAGTGTGGTTGCCAGTTGGATCGCGACCACAATGCAGCCATCAATATCCTAAAAAGAGCTTTGGGTACGGTGGGGCACACCGGAACCTGGGTCGTATTGGTCAATGGCAGAAAATAGCCTTAGCACGAGCTTTTCTACGAGACTCTCAGGTGATTGTATTAGATGAACCTAC
>NZ_JAAHHS010000563.1 GCF_010692395.1 Moorena sp. SIO3H5 | reverse complement strand
ACTACAACCAATGGAGAAACGAAGGTGACATCGAAAGGTTGGTTGATACTAGCAGACACTCAAGGAATTGCTCAACACTTAGCTAGCCAACTGCGCTCAGTGGGAGAGGTTTGTACTTTAGTGTTTGCAGGAGAAAAATATCAACAGATAGCTCCAGCAGAATTTACCATTAATCCCAACAATCTTGAAGATTTTGAGGAAGTAATAGAGACAGTAGCAGCCAAATCACCATCGTTATCGGGAGTAGTACAATGTTGGACTACTAAAGCAGGAGAGGGTAAAGCTATTAATTCTGAGGAGTTAGAAAGTTTGTCTAAGCTAGGGTGTGGCACAACTCTATCTTTAGTACAAGCATTGGTGAAAGCAGGGTTATCAAGTCAACCTCGATTATGGTTAGTGACAAGTGGTGCTCAAGGGGTGCCGTCAAATCATCCGGTCATACCAGGAGTAGCTCAATCTTCGGTGTGGGGAATGGGGAAAGTGATTAGCTTGGAACATCCAGAGTTGAACTGTACTCGTCTAGATTTAGACCCAGAGGAGACTGTAGAGGATCAAGCTGATGTACTATTTAATGAAATTTGGTCTGAGGATTCCGAAGACCAGATAGCATGGCGTGGAGATGGTCGTTATGTAGCTCGATTGGTAGCTAGTCATTATCGGCAACCCATAGCAAAACAGTTGATACCATCGCAACCATTCAAACTCGGAAGTTCGCAGAAGGGTAGTTTAGATAACTTAATCCTGGAGCCAGTTACTAGACGTTCGCCAGGAGCAGGGGAAGTAGAAATTCGAGTTAAGGCAACAGGATTGAATTTTCGTGATGTTCTTATAGCCTTGGATGTTTATCCAGGAGAGGCTGTAATGGGAGGAGATTGTGCGGGAGAAGTAGTAGCAGTAGGCTCAGAAGTAAGAGGTTTTCATGTAGGGGATTCAGTTATGGCTATGGCTCAAGGTAGCTTTAGTCAGTATGTAACTGTTGATGCTACCTATGTTGTTATCAAGCCAGAAAATCTGAGCTTTGAAGAAGCAGCATCTATTCCAGCTAATTTTTTAACAGCTTATTATGCTTTGCATTATGTGGCTAAGATCGAGGCAGGCGATCGCATTCTCATTCATGCTGGTGCAGGAGGTACGGGAATGGCAGCAGTTCAAATCGCACAGCAAGCAGGAGCAGAAGTATTAGCAACTGCAAGTCCTCCAAAATGGCAAGCTCTACGGGATATGGGAGTTAAACACATTATGAATTCCCGAACATTAGAATTTGCTGACCAGGTGATGGAAATAACCAAAGGAGAAGGAGTAAATATTGTACTCAACTCTCTGACTTCTGGGGGATTTATTAGCAAGAGTATGTCAGTGGTCAGCCATGGTGGTCGGTTCGTGGAAATTGCCAAGCGAGGAATATGGGATTCAAGCCAAGTAGCAGCAGTCAGACCGGATGTATCTTATTTGGTGGTGGATTTAATCAAAAAGTCTCAAGAGCAACCAGAATTAATCAATTCCATGTTGCACGAATTGAAAGATAAATTATGGAACAGTTTACTCAAACCACCACCGATGAAGGTATTTCCCATAGAGGAAGTTATTGATGCCTTCCGTTATATGCAGCAAGCTAAACATATAGGCAAGATTGTGGTGAGTCAAACACAACTTGCTGATGGTACGACTCAGAAGCCTTTAAGTTTCCGTTCTGGAGCTAGCTATTTGATAACAGGAGGTATGGGAGGTTTAGGTTTACTGGTAGCTAATTGGATGGTGTCTAAGGGAGCTAAACATTTAGTATTATTGGGACGCCGTTCACCGGATGATGCTATTAGGAAAAAAATAACAGAGTTAGAAATGGCTGGAGCTTCCGTGGTAGTGGAAAAAGCCGACGTGTCTGATCTTGAATCAATGACCAGAGTGCTGCACAAGATTGAACAGTCCAACATACCACTAGCAGGGGTAATTCATTCAGCAGGGATGTTGTCGGATGGAGTGCTACAAAACCAGAGTTGGTCTAGTTTTGAGAAAGTAATGGCTCCAAAAGTCCAAGGTGTCTGGCACTTGCATCAATTAACTCAAAATCAACCATTGGACTTTTTTGTGATGTTTTCTTCTGTGGCATCTTTGTTCGGTTCACCTGGTCAGGGGAATCATTCTGCTGCTAATGCTTTTCTTGATGGTTTAGCTCATTATCGTCGGGTTCAGGGATTGCCGGGATTAAGCATCCATTGGGGAGCGGTTTCTCAAATAGGGGAGGCAGCAGAACGAGGTGCAGATTTGAGGGTAAGTAAGCAGGGTATGGGTGTAATATCTCCCACTCAGGTGCTAGAGTCTCTAGAACTACTGATGAGTGGTTCTGATGTGGAAGTAGGGGTGATTCCTATTGAGTGGTCACAGTGGCAGGAGAGAGTAGCACAGTGGCCTTTTCTGGCAGATTGGCAGGAAATAACAACTGCGATCGCGTTTGGCGCGCCAAACGCGATCGCTCCCAATAAAACTCAGGAGAATTACCTTTTAGAACAATTAAAATCAGTTTCCCAGAGCGAAATAGAAAAAATCTTAATTGCTCATATCCAAAATGAAACAGCTCAAGTATTAGGCATTAAAAATTATCAAATTGATATACATAAACCTCTAAATGAAATGGGGTTAGACTCTCTAATGTCAATTGAGCTAAGAAATCGAATTCAAAGTCAGCTAGAAGTGGATGTTCCAATTACCAAATTTATGGAAGGAATAACCATTGCTGCTCTCTCAAATGAGCTGAATGAACAAAGAACTCAAAGCAGTTCCACAGACAAGGTCAAAGAAAGTAAGCGAATCAAGGTAGAACTATGAACTTAATTCAATTTTTACAAGACCTTTCTATCAAAGGTGTTAAATTATGGAATGAGGAAGGAAAATTAATAACTGAAAGTTCCGAAGAAGTACTGACCACTGATGTTATTGCCCAACTAAAGCAGTACAAATCAGAAATCTTACAGTTACTCAGGGAAAATCCAGATATATGCCAAGTCTATCCTCTATCTTATGGTCAAAAAGGTCTCTGGTTTTTGTGGCAGCTATCACCCCAGAGTTCTTCTTATAATGTGTCATTTTCGGTTCGGATATACTCCCAAGTAGATATAACTATTTGGCAACAAGTTTTTCAAGCTCTAAGGGAAAGACATCCGCTACTAGGGAGTAAATTTACGAAGTTGGGCGAACAACCAATCCAACAACTAGAGCAAAATCAAGAGTTAGACTTCTTAGAGATAGATGCTTCTAGCTGGAGTGAAGAGGAGTTACACAAAAAGGTAGTTGAAGCGCATAGACATCCTTTTAATCTAGAAGCAGAATCAGTGATGCGAGTTAGGTGGTTCACTTGTTCAGAGCAAGACCATATTATGTTACTGACAATACACCACATTGCTTTAGATGGTTGGTCATGTAACTTAATTGCTAAAGAACTGCCACAACTCTACCAAGCTCAAAAAGATGGTGTAGAAACATCTCTGCCACCACTAAACAATTCTTATCAAGATTATGTTAGTTGGCAAAAGGAGTTGATAGAAGGACAAGAAGGAGAACGACTATGGAGCTATTGGCAACGGAAATTGGGCGGAGAATTACCTGTATTGAATTTGCCCACAGATAGACCCCGACCCCCTATACAGACTGATAAGGGTGGCAGCTACCCCTTCAAGTTATCTGAAAGGTTGACTGAACAACTGAAGGAACTAGCTCAAACAGAGGGGGTAACTCTTTATATGACTCTGTTGGCAGCTTTTCAAGTACTTTTGTATCGTTACACAGATCAAGAGGATATTTTAGTAGGCTCTCCCACTTCTGGTAGAACTAAAGCAGAGTTTGCCTCTATTGTTGGTTACTTTGTAGAATCAATGGTAATGAGAGCAGATTTATCAGGGAATCCCTCTTTTAGAA
>NZ_JAAHHS010000562.1 GCF_010692395.1 Moorena sp. SIO3H5 | reverse complement strand
CCAAATTGTGTAGCAGTGCTGGAATTAGTAGACTCGCTAGGACTAGACATTGCTTCTATTGCTCCAAACCAAACTGACTATGTATTGCTAACTATGTATTGCTAAGACTTGCCTTGGCACCACAAACGGACTCACGGTCGATGGGTGAGCGGCTAGCTAGTAATAACCCCGAATAATGCCTTATTAGCGTAACATTGTAAAGCTATGCCCAGTAATGTTTTGGTTTATCAGGGAGAGAATTAGTGTAGAGGCACTGCTAGGCACTACTCTCAAGTTACATGATGACTAACTCAAAAACTGTAAATCCTGAGTCAATTTAATTTTTTCTTTAAAAAATGCCCAACAAACCTTAGCATAAGTACTAAGCGAGGTAATGCTACTGACAATCAGCCTTGTATAAGCAATCTGGTTTTGGTAGAATCCACTATGAGCAGCTAGTAGTAAATACTTAAGCAGAGCTTGGCTTTGGTCTTCCCTAGTGGTTAGTACTTAAGCGAGTGGATTTATGGTGGCATGTTATCAAGCACCACTATAAGCGTGTGTCAGATTGCTCCCAGGCTTGGGCTTTGGCTTACTGAAAACTGATTTGAGAATATGTTTTACGTTAGAGGGAAGATATGACCACAGATCTGGAGAGGGTGGTAGTTATAGGAGTTGCTGGAGACTCAGGATGCGGTAAATCAACGTTTCTGAAGCGTTTGACCGACCTATTTGGCCAGGAGTTCATGACGGTGATTTGTCTCGATGACTATCACAGTCTGGATCGTAAACAGCGCAAAGAGAAAAAAGTTACTGCCCTTAATCCTAAGGCAAATAACTTTGACTTGATGTACGAGCAAATCAAAGCGCTTAAAGAAGGTCAGAGCATAGACAAACCTATCTACAACCATGAGACCGGTGAACTTGATCCACCAGAGCGGATTGAGCCAAATAAAGTTGTAGTGATTGAAGGTCTGCACCCTCTTTATGATGAGCGGGTGCGTGATCTCGTTGACTTCGGGGTTTACCTAGACATTAGCGATGAGGTCAAAATCCAATGGAAAATCCAGCGGGACATGGCAGAACGGGGCCATCGTTATGAGGATATCCTAGCGTCGATTGAAGCTAGACGTCCAGACTTTGAAGCTTACATTGAAGTCCAGAAGCAATACGCTGATGTGGTCATTCAAATCTTTCCCACCCAGCTGCTTCAGGGAGAGGCAGCTAAGGAAAGCAATCTACTGCGGGTGCGCCTAGTTCAAAAGGAAGGAGTGAAAGACTTCGAGCCAGTTTATCTGTTTGATGAAGGGTCAACCATCGATTGGAGACCTTGTGGTCGCAAGCTAACCTGTGCTTATCCTGGTCTGAAAATGTACTATGGACCAGACAGCTACATGGGTAACGAAGTCTCTGTACTAGAGGTAGATGGTCAGTTTGATAACCTAAACGAGATGATTTACATCGAAAGTCACCTCAGCAATACCTCAACCAAGTACGATGGAGAGATGACCGAGTTATTGCTCAAGCACAAGGATTATCCTGGCTCTAACAACGGTTCTGGGTTGTTCCAGGTTCTTGTTGGTCTGAAGATGCGGTCAACTTATGAAAGCTTGATATCCGCTCCAGCCAAAGTAGCAGCCAAGGTGTAGCATGGTCTAAAGGAGCTGATGGGAAAACTGTTTGCTTGACTCACATTCCATCAGCTTCCTCAGACGGAACAAACCGAATCAGAGCATAAGATTGGCATGGTATCGGATAGAGTTATAAAAATTTGGATAGCTAGCGTTTTGGTGTTTTTTGTGATAGTGGAAATCTACCAGTGGGTTAGACACGTAACTCTACCACTACCAGTGTTTATCTTAGCAGGAGCCTTATTAGCGATCGCTTCTAACTATGGCAAGCATCCAGGCTGGATTTTTCGCCAGCCTTCCTTCGGGTCTGATTCATCTGCTCCTAACAAGCGCCAAGACAGCCAAGACCAAGACATTACGAATAATACTGCTAAATTAAACCCTACAAAGCAGTCCTTATTTCCTACCTTGCCTATCCCAAAGAAATCAATTTCTTTTATTATTAATAGTCCTTTAAAAAAAAGGATGGATGAATGATAAAGGATGAATTCTTAATCCTTTATCAACGGTTCATATTACGCTTCATTTGCTCCAATTCTTCATCCATTTCCCAGCTTTTAAACTGTTGCTCTAAGGGGTCTACACCAGAAGGAATATTGTATTGGTTACTCTTGGTAGTCTGATTCCAGGCAAATGTCTGGGAGTTCTGCTTGGGCTGAGCACTTGCCCGAGCTGCTGCTGTATCTCTAGCTTTAGCCTGCACTTCAGCGCGACGGTTTTTAATCTGTTGTTGGAGTTCCTTGGCTTTAGTAATGCGCTGTTTAACCCCTTCCATCTGGCCCCAAAGCTGATTGCCTTGACGTAACAGAGCTGCTTCTCGCTCTTGAGCTCCTTTAGCCAAATCAAATTTGTTGTGGGACTTAGCCTTTTCAATACGCTCATGCCAACGTTGAATATCTTTGGCAACGGCGAGAATTTGGTCTTGCAACCGCTTTTCCTGTTGCTGTAAGTCAATAATTAGCCGCAGTGTGTCTTTTTCTTGCTCCCGCAACTGCTCCTCTAGTGCCTGTAACTCTAGATGAGGATTGTTGCGGAGAAATTCTTCTAGACGACTTTCTAGAAATCGATTCAGGTCTTCAAATAGTCCCACTGCACCACTATCCTATATCCTATTAGATCATATATCTTTCACTGCTACGAGAAACTGATATAATGCGGTACAAACCGTATTAAAGTTCCCTTCCTGCTTCTTTCCAGTTACCTGGTTTTTCATAGGGTGTCGGCACTTCCTATTCCACAGGCTTAGACCGAATAGCCTTCGGCAAAACGTTCGCGCATTGAGGCTGGCGTTATAGTCACGGTCAAAGACTTCACCGCAAACCTCACAATCAAAAACTCGTTCTTTAAGTGGCATTTCCTAAACATGACCACAACTAGAACAAGTTTTAGTGGATGGGTAGAATCTATCTACAAATACCAATGAGCAACCGTACCATTCAGACTTGTATGATACTTGACGACGAATTTCATAAAGAGCGGAATCGGCTATCGCACCTGCTAACTTATGGTTTTTTAGCAGACCGGAAACATTTAGATCTTCTAAGCCAATGACTGCGTGGTTTTTGCAAAGCCAAGAGGTTAATTTGTGGATTGCATCTTTTCGGATGTTAGCAATACGTTGATGGGCTTTAGCTAATTTTAGCTTGGTCTTATTTCTATTGGCAGAACCCATACTTCTTCTAGATAGTTCTCGTTGAAGTCTAGCCAGCTTTTTCTGAGCTTGTTTGTAAGCTCTAGGATTAGGAAATACCGTCCCATCTGAACATGTGGCTAGAACTTTAACCCCGACATCAACACCTAGATATTCTCTAGATTTAACAGTGGGTAATGCTTCCGACTCGTAGGCCAAAGAAATATACCAAGAATCGGCTACTCGACTGATTGTGACCCGCTTCGTCTGAATTTCAGGTAAAGGTTCATAAGTGCTAACCCACCCAATGAAAGGGAGTTTCAACCGAGTTCCTGAAAACTCCATGACCTTCCCACAATTATCTAGGGTGAAGCTATCATTTCTACCTTTTTTCTTGAACTTAGGGTGTTGAGCAATCCCTTGAAAAAATCGACTAAATGCTTCTCCTAAGTGCAGGAAAGCAAATTGGTAAACCCTAGAACTTAATGTGGACTGCCAGGTATACTGAGGCTTCACATGATGAGTATAGAACTTTTTCAACTTATTGGCTGAAGGTTTGAGTCCAGCTAATGCGGCTTCCTTCCACAGGTTTAAAGCCCAGTTCCAGACCCACCTAGAATACCCAGCGTGTTGAGCCATCAAGGTTTTTTGTTTGTTATTGAGTTTTAACTTGG
>NZ_JAAHHS010000561.1 GCF_010692395.1 Moorena sp. SIO3H5 | reverse complement strand
GGGAGGATATGATGCAAGAGTCAGTAGTTTATCAACGGATTATTCGTCAAGGATTAGAACAAGGATTAGAACAGGGATTAGAAGAAGGAAAGCGCAATGAGCTTAATTTAATTAAGCGTCAAATTAGCCGTCGTTTAGGTGAAATCAATCCCCAATTACAAAATCAAATTGAGGAATTATCTTTTGATCAGTTGGAGGATTTAGGAGAAGCGTTGTTAGATTTTGAAACCGAAGTGGATTTGACCAATTGGTTGAATCAATTAGCGGATAAGTAACATTCGGTTAGGTGTCCCATTCAGCTTACGGCTGAATGGGACACCTAATAACTTTAAAAATATTGTTTTTTTTACAGATTAAGTTTTCTCAAAAAAGTAGCGTTTATATCTGCTTTTTTTGAACACGCTTATTGCTAGCATGCCTACTCCCTGTTCCCTGTTCCCTGTTCCCTGTTCCCTTTGGTATATATGATCGAAGATAGACAACAGCAGCGTAAGCTATCTGCTTGCGTGCAACTGTTGGCTGGAGTGAAATTTGATGAGCAGTTAATTCAAGCTTACTTTCGGGAGGATATGATGCAACAGTCAGTAGTTTATCAACGAATTATTCGTCAAGGATTAGAACAAGGAAAGCGCAATGAGGTTAAGTTAATTATCCGTCAAATTAACCGTCGCTTAGGTGAAATCAATCCACAATTACAAAATCAAATTGAGGAATTATCCTTTGACCAGTTGGAGGATTTAGGAGAAGCGTTGTTAGATTTTGAAACTGAAGTGGATTTGACCAATTGGTTGAATCAGTTAATGGATAAGTAACATCCGGTTAGGTGTGGCATTCAGCTATCAGCTATCAGCTATCAGCTTAAGGCCTTTGGCCACGCTACGCGAACAGCTATCAGCTATCAGCATGCTACATTAGGTTGAAGGCTGACGGCTGTTCGCGCAGCGTGCCCGTAGCGCATATGCTTACCTATGAACTTTAAAAGTATTGTTTTTTACAGCTTTTTTTATAGGCCTATTGCCTATTGCCTATTGCCTACTGCCATGTGAGAAAATAGTACTCCTTAAGAACAAACCGGTACTAGTTACTGAGAAAAGAGTACTGGTAAGTGAGAAACTAGTACTCCTTAGCGAGAAACGGGTACTCGTTAACCAGAAACGGGTACCCGTTTGTTATACAACAGTACTAGTTAAGGCAAAGGAGTACTAGTATATGAGAAATTAGTACTCGTTTGTTATACAACAGTACATGTTTAACATACAACAGTACTAGTTTTCGGTTAATCGCTACTCGTGTCTTAGATGTGATTACCCGGTCTGGCTTATTGTTGACCCGATTCCCAATTCCCTGCTCCCTGCTCCCTGTTCCCTGTTCCCGACTTCTGCAAGAAGTCTAGTATAATTTATATAGCGTTTCTAGGACTCATGAGGTACACATTATTTTTTTCCTCTTCCCTCTTCCCTCTTCCCTCTTCCCTCTTCCCTGCTCCCTGCTCCCTGCTCCCTGCTCCCTGCTCCCTAACAACCAGAAATTTGTACCTCACAAGTCGTAGAATTGCTATATATTTTTAAAAAAGTAAATAACTACCCTACAAACTGCTATATAATGATGATTAAGTCTATAATTTTTTGAATATTTACCGAGATAAAATTAATCAGGAATTGCAGCAGAAAATACTGCCATGGGCGGAAAATTTGCGAATATAGGGCGATTTAGAGTCGTTTATTTTTTTTCATGAATAGTGTAGAGCGGTTGTTGAATTTTTTATATAGCAGAGGGGTTGATGGTAATGGCTGACAATACATCTGATGCCCAACTTGACTTTCTCTTAGAGGTACTACAAGCAACTGCAGACAGTAGGGGTGATGCGCAGGTAGTTTACCCATTACTGGCAGCAAATACTGATAAAATTAATCATAAGTTAGCAGAGCAATTGCGGGATTGGGCAACAAGTAAGCTGGCCGAAGTGGAAGCAGATGAAGCAAAATTTATAGCAGCAGATATTGGCACTTTCAGCGCTCTAATTCATAAATTCCCCTTGGGTGACAAAGCCAGTACTATTGAAATTGCCATCACTGGCTTTGAAGTCATACTAGCTGTTTTCACCCGTGAAGCATTTCCCGAAAATTGGGCAATGACACAAAATCATCTCGGTGCTGCTTATAATAACCGCATAAAAGGGGATAAAGCACAGAATATAGAACAAGCAATCGCTTGTTCCCAACAGGCTCTAAAAGTTTATACCTTTGAAGCATTTCCCGAAAATTGGGCATTGACACAAACTTATCTCGGTGTTGTTTACAATAACCGCATAAAAGGGGATAAAGCACAGAATATAGAAGAGGCCATCGCTTGTTACCAACAGGCTCTTAGAGTTTATACTTTTGAGGCATTTCCTATTGATTGGGCAATGACACAAAATAATCTCGGTGCTGCTTACGATGACCGAATCAAAGGGGAGAAAGCAGAGAATATAGAAGAAGCCATCGCTTGTTACCAACAGGCTCTTAGAGTTTATACTTTTGAGGCATTTCCTATTGATTGGGCAAGGATACAAAATCATATCGGTGCTACTTACGGTAACCGAATCAAAGGGGAGAAAGCACAGAATATAGAAAAGGCTATCGCTTGTTACCAACAGACTCTTAGAGTTTATACCTTTGATAGATTTCCTAGGGATTGGGCAAACACTAATTTTAATATCGGTGCTGCTTACCATAACCGAATCAAAGGGGAGAAAGCAGAGAATATAGAAAAGGCTATCGCTTGTTACCAAGAAGCTCTAAGAGTTTATACCTTTGAGGCATTTCCTATTGAGTGGGCATCGACACAATATCATCTCGGTTCTGCTTACAGTGACAGAATAAAAGGTGAGGAAGCACAGAATATAGAAGAGGCCATCGCTTGTTACCAACAGGCTCTAAGAGTTTTTACCTTTGAGGCATTTCCTGAAAAATGGGCATTGACACAAAATCATTTCGGTAATGCTTACCGTGACAGAATAAAAGGGGATAAAGCAGAAAATCTAGAAGAAGAGATCGCTTGTTACCAACAGGCTCTAAGAGTTTTTACCTTTGAGGCATTTCCTATTGAATGGGCAAGGACACAAACTATTCTCGGTCTTACTTACAGTCAACGAAAAAAAGGTGATAAAAAACAGAATATAGAAGAGGTCATCGCTTGTTACCAACAGGCTCTAAGAGTTCTTACCTTTGAGGCATTTCCTGAAAAATGGGCAAGGACACAAACTATTCTCGGTCTTACTTACAGTAACCGAAAAAAAGGTGAGGAAGCACAGAATATAGAAGAGGCCATCGCTTGTTACCAACAGACTTTTAGAGTTAGAACCTTTGAGGCATTTCCTACTGAGTGGGCAATGACACAAAATAATCTCGGTAATGCTTACTATAACCGAATAAAAGGGGAGAAAGCACAGAATATAGAAGAGGCTATCGCTTGTTACCAACAGGCTCTTAGAGTTAGAACCTTTGAGGCATTTCCTACTGAGTGGGCAGGGACACAAAATAATCTCGGTAATGCTTACGGTAACCGAATCAAAGGGAAGAAAGCACAGAATATTGAAGAAGCCATCGCTTGTTACCAACAGGCTCTTAGAGTTTATACTTTTGAGGCATTTTATTTTGAGTGGGCATTGACACAAAATAATCTCGGTAATGCTTACCGTGACAGAATCAAAGGGAAGAAAGCACAGAATATAGAAGAGGCCATCGCTTGTCACCAACAGGCTCTTAGAGTTTATACTTTTAATGCATTTCCTGAAAAATGGGCATTGACACAAACTAATCTCGGTGAAGCTTACCGTAACCGAATCAAAGGGAAGAAAGCACAGAATATAGAAGAAGCCATCGCTTGTTACCAACAGGCTCTTAGAGTTAGAACCTTTGAGGCATTTCCTTTA
>NZ_JAAHHS010000560.1 GCF_010692395.1 Moorena sp. SIO3H5 | reverse complement strand
AGGAAATACAAATAACCCTTCGGTAGTAATGGAAATATTTCCACCATTGCCTCGATTAGCATTAGCGTTGATTAAGCTACCTTCAATCAGATCCACTACACCGGACTCAATGGTAATATTACCGCCATCGCCATCGTTATCAGCTTCCGCAGTGATGGTGCTGCCATTACGCAATATTAAATCGTTTTTGATATCGAGGTTAATATTGCCTTTCTCCCCATCGAAGGTGGAAGCGGTGATACTAGCGCCATAATTGAGCTTGATGGTATCAGCCTTAATAAATAATTCTCCCCCATCACCAAATCCTCGATTTCTGACCCTAATTTCGGCCTCTTTGCTATCGGGATCCCCTGAGAGAGTTAACTCGGAAGTGTTAATCGTGATTTCGCCAGCATTAGCAGTGGGGATGGGAGGTACTCCAAATCCTCCTTGGAATCCAACACTAGGACGTGGTACAGTAGTGGCAATTAGAGTGTTGGTAGAACGAGTTGTGAGGGTATCAAGTAAGGTTACCGACTCCGAAGCATTGATAGTAATACGACCAGCATTACCAGAACTAAAACCAGCACCAACAATTACTCCACCATCGGCGAGCCGCAATCTGGCTGTATTTACCTCCACAGTACCCCCATTACCTTTACCTAAAGAGGAAACACTAACTACGGCCTCCTGGTTGACACCTGAAATTAAACCCACTATCTCGATCGATTCCGTAGCATTGAGGGTTATATTACCCCCATTACCGTCGCCGCGAGTAAAAGCGAGAATGTCTGCTATAGCTAATCTCAATTGATTAGTGGAGATGGTAATATCTCCTGCGTTTTTTTCGCTGAATGTCAAAGAACTTATCCTACTCGGGAAATTCGTGGGATTACCAGGGGTAAAACCCATGACTACTACCGATTCAGAAGCAACGATGTTGATATTTCCTGGGGTACCTTGCCCAAAGGCGTTGATCAATACATTTGCTCCCCCAAATACGTTTAAATTGTTGGTAATAATATCTAGATCTCCCCCGTCACCACTGGATATGCTGAGGTTAGCCACAAAGGTATTGATACTGCCGTTGGCGTCATTATCTCCAATAGTGACAGTTTCAGTACCATGAAGTATGGTATCACCAGCATTCTGAGTTCCTTCATTCTGAGTTAGTATGCTGGAGTTATCTCCTACGGTAATCGTTGCTCCCCTCAATCGGATCGAGCCAGCGGTGTCGCCACTGGTATCAAGGAGGGCGCTTTCAGTTAATTGAATATTCCCATTATTTGATACTTGACTCAAGTCCAGATCCCAGCCGGATCCTACTGGTGTTAATTCCACCATCGCCCTAGAATTGTTGCTCCCTACTGCTGCCATTTCGATTTGTCCCCCTTCTGCGGAAAGCAAACCACCCCTGAGGCTAATGTCTCCTCCTACCAAGGCTAAGGTATTGCCCGGTTCAACCTGTAATTGCGACCCCAGATTACTGCGATCGAAAGGTGCGAAAATACTGCCATTGAGGGTCTGTCCTGGACCATTTACTGTAATATTTCCCGGATTTGTTCCCATCTGTAAACCAGGGGTAATATTAATCGTTAATAACGGCGCTTGGTTTGGTTCAGTTGCACTAAATTCAATCCCATTTCCAAACACTACACTCTCGGCAGTAGTAGCGAAAAATGAACCACCTATATTCAACGAAGCATTGTTACCAAAGATAATTCCAGCGGGATTAATCAGAAATAAATTAGCGTTACCATTAGCACGAATTAAGCCGTCAATGTTAGAAATATTCCCTCCCGTGACACGGCTAAAGATATTGACAATATCCCCAGCATTGTTAAAAAATGCTGACCCGTTGCTGGGTACAGAAAATTCCGAGAAGCTATGAAACAAATGATCTGAACTACGTACCCCAGATTCAATTAAGAAATTCACTCCATCATCACTAGTCACCGTAGTGGATAAAGTGCCATCACTGCTGATTTGGGCGGTGGCGATGTTGGGGATAAGGACAGTGGAGAGTAAAAGATGGCCGAGTAAATACCATCGCTGAATAGTTTGATTCATCAACTTGACCCTGGTTGCTGATGTCAGTTCGGTTTGAGTGGGATATAGTTATTTTTCCCATAGCGCGATGCTTAAACTCACAAATAGTGAGCTAAAAGCTCACGCGTGCGCGAACAGCTGTCAGCTAAAGTAGGGTGGGCAAAGTCATCTAATCATTAATACTGATTGGAACCAAATTGTTTTTGCCCACCCTACAATCTTTTGCCTTTTGCCTTTTGCCTTTTGCCTTTTGCCCGTAGCGCTATAGTATATTACTTCGTACCATACAAGCGATCGCCTGCATCCCCAAGTCCTGGAACAATATAGCCATGGTGATCTAATTCTTGATCAATAGCCGCCGTGTAAATCACTACATCTGGATGGTGCTGTTGGAAATAGTCAAGCCCTTGCTGTGCTGCTAATAAGCACAGAAACTTTATTGACTTCGGGCTAACTTCTTTGAGTCGGTCAACAGCAGCAACGGCAGTATTACCTGTAGCTAACATCGGATCAACCACCAACACATCTCGCTGAGTCATATCATCGGGGAGTTTGAAATAATATTCGATGGGCACAAAGGTATGGGGGTCACGATACAAACCGATATGACCGACACGAGAGGATGGGATGAGTTCTAGAATACCATCTAACAAACCCTGTCCGGCTCGCATAATCGAGACAATCACCATCTTCTTTTCTGAAGCCAGCATCGGCGCTAGCATCGGCGCGATTGGTGTATTGATTGGTTCATACTTCAGGGGCAAATCCCGTGTGACCTCGTATGCCAACAATAACCCAACTTCTTTAAGGAGTTTACGAAATTTGGCTGTACTCGTTCCACCCTGACGCATCAAGCTTAACTTATGCTGTACAAGGGGATGGTAAATTACTTTGACATTATTGATCATCAGTGATTTGTAATTATAGCATTTTTTAATTGGGTGAGGTACATATTCTAGGATTTTAGGGAACAGGGAACAGGGAACAGGGAACAGGGCAAAAATCCTGTGTACCTGATTAGGCTATAAACCGCTATAGTAATTGGTCATTAGTGATTGGTGGCGACCTATTTGACTTTAACAGAAGATGAGACTATTTCAAAAATAAATGGTTACATAAGTAATTTGTATATGGCTAATTTTTATATAAAGTCGTGATTTAGCATTAATTATTCCAGAATAAATAATAATATTATAAGATTTTATGGTGATTTATGATAACACCAAAAAATCCTAGCATCCCGATTCCCGATTCCCGATTCCCGATTCCCAATTCCCAATTCCCAATTCCCGATTCCCAATTCCCGATTCCCAATTCCCGATTCCCTGTTACCTTTTTTAATCAATCCTATGTTTACATCTCAACTAAAAATTCGATATTATGAATACTAAATTATTGAATTATCAGCGCCTAATTCATCTGAGCACTGCGTTGGGTATGCTTTTTCTAGGAGCTTGCACGGGAAAACCCAACCGTCTAACCCAGCAAAGTTTTGAGGTCAAATTCTTAGTCGGTAGCGCCTTAGGCAAATTCAAAGCCGTCCTATAAGGATTTAAAGTTACCGTAAGAGAGGGTCGCCTTAATTATCAAGTTTTAACCTTTTTGCGCGAGACCGATCCACCATTAAGGCACCACTCTCGTTCGGCGCGCGTCTCTAGGGGCGCAATTACCCAAAATTTTTGGGTTACCGGATCAACACTCAGCACTCAGCACTCATACCAAGTTGCTGTCAAACGTACAACTTTCTCTTCCCCTAATCTCCCCATCTCCCCATATTCCCCTCCTGGGAGGGGTTAGGGGTGGGTTCCCATCTCCCTATCTCCCTATGTCCCTATCTCCTTATCCAAGGAATCTACTATCTTTGAATGCAACTCGGTATCAGCACTCAGA
>NZ_JAAHHS010000056.1 GCF_010692395.1 Moorena sp. SIO3H5 | reverse complement strand
GAGTGATCGAAAGTCAGAGCGCATAGCGATTAACACAATTAGATTGTTGGTATTCTCGATTAATTCAATTAAACTATTAAAGAATTCCTGGCGTTGGTCAGGTTGACTCATAGTGAAGCACTCTTCAAACTGGTCAACAATCATGACCACCGGTTCAGAAGTCGCTACTAGAGTAAGACTAGAATTGCCTCCGTTTTTCTCTAAAAGCTTTTCCTTTTCCACCACCTCCTGTAACCTTTGCTTTGGTGTTTCTTGAGGAGTAAAAGGTTCCAGATAATGCCAGCGATCGCTTCCAGGAATAGCTTGCCCTAACTTCAGCTGATACAATAATCCTGCTCTGAGTAAGGAAGACTTGCCACTGCCGGAAGCCCCTAACACTACCAGCAGACGGTGTTTAGTTTTAACTCGCTCAATTAACTGCTTGGTCAACTTAGAGCGACCGTGAAACACCAGAGCATCCTCTGGTTTAGCCGTAAAATAAGACAGAGACCGGTAGGGGCACTTATCCTGAAAGCTCAGTTTCGGAAACTGGGTAGTCAGTAGAATAGCTTGTTCAGAGTTAGCGATTAAAGGACGTTGTCCAGTCCTTGACATCCGCTGCTCAATAAACTCCGCCAAATTATGACTATTAACAATACCATCGGGGTGATTTTCCGGATTTAATCCTGCCAGTAACTCCCTGGTAAATACTCCTTGTTCATGGCTAATTTCTATTCCCGGTTCAAAAGAACGAGTAGCAGTAATTAAGCAGTAAGCTTTATCAGTTGGGATAAATGGGAGCAAGCTTAGTAACTCGCCACTGTAGCAACAATCTAACCAAATCACTACCTGTTTGACTGGGCTAGTTGCGATTTGCTCACCCAACTCCCGCAGAGGATAGCCATAAATTCCCACATCAGGAAAGGCATCACTAGTGACTAAGAAAACTTCCTCAACTCCATCCACCTCTTGTCTACAGCCATGGCCTGAAAAGAAGAATAGTGCGGTTTCTGGAGGTTGGTTGGGAGCAGGAGGATTAAACAGATTAGCGACTGCTGACCTTAATTCCTCTAATTTTACTAGTCCTGTGCTCGATGGTCCCCCTGCTCCTTTTTGGGTCAACCCAAGGGGTAAGTCCTGAATCCGAAACGGTTCATAGCCATAGTGATCTAATTGTTGAGCGACATTTTCCCCATCTAATGCCGCAACGGTCAGGTCGTTAAAGTTGGTGTATTCTGGATAACGGTTAATGCCAACGATTAGGGCTTCCCATTCCGGTGTCATTGGAGCGAGGTTGTTGATTTTTATTAGGGTAACATACTATCGCAATTTTCAGCACTAGGCTGATCCTTCGTGTATAAAGATGATAGTGATTGAAGTAGTGGCAGTGGCTGATGAATACCAACAAAACCTTATTAGCTTTTTTACTGGCTCTGACCGATTTAGACACACCCTTGAGTCAAGGTGAGAATAAGAGCATCAAAGAAATTGGCGATCAACTTGATGCCCAACCTTTGGCCTGGGAGAGGTATACCAAACCCAAGCTGCTAGAGATAATTGCAGCCAATCCTGAGTTAAATCAACGTTACCAAACCTATTACAACCAACTTGACACTACGGTCGATATTCCCCCAGAATTACTCCCAACAACAGCGGAAATCCAGCCAGTCAATAAACCTAGCTCTACTTTGATTAGCAAAGGGATTAAACCTAAGTCATCACCCACCGGCTATGACCAACAAATTAATAATATTGTGATTGTTGTCAGTCGTACAGAACAGCCAGAAGCAGCTGTGAAACAATTACCCTTGGAAAAACTTAAACAGTTTTTAGGGACTTCTAAAAAGTAAAGTACCCAATTCGGTAGTCGGGAGATGGGAATATGGGGAGATGGGGAGATGGGGGAATAAAATTGAATGTAGCTCGTAAGTATGATCAACCCTATACTCAGAAATTGCGTCAGTTTTTGAATGAATAAGAGTAGAGTGGGCATCCTGCCCGCCCGAAAATAAGCAGGAAACTGGCAAGATGCCCATTAACTGGCAAGATGCCAGTTCTACCAAGATGCCCCTTAACTGGCAAGATGCCAGTTCCACCAAGATGCCCCTTAACTGGCAAGATGCCAGTTCTACACAAGATGCCCATTAACTGGCAAGATGCCAGTTCCACCAAGATGCCCATTCCACAGGATTTTTTGCCTGCTCCCTGCTCCCTGCTCCCTGCTCCCTACTCCCTGCTCCCTGTTCCCTGTTCCCTGTTCCCTGTTCCCTATTCCCTTTGCTATAGTGAGCGATCTAATCTTTCCAACTCTGGATTTATTTTTATATGACTTACGAGATGCTCTCAACCTAACTGAAGCTGAGAAGCAAGAAAAGCAAGCTAAGTTCCGAGCTAAACTGCCAGCAGATAGTCAATTCTCTGATCCTGATCTAGAAACCAAATATTTAGAACTACTCCCTAGGCAAAAGTACTATGACTTTACGACAGCAAATAATACCCTAGAAGGGTACTACTACCCTGTCCGCTTAAATGATACCTATGGTTTGCAAATTGATTGTTCCATTAACAATCAAACTGACCCCCAAACCTCTGACTGTTTTGCAAGACTGCGAGCCGAAATTGAATGGAGATTACAAGGAGAAAGGGCAACCCTAGGGCAAAGTTGGATGCTTTCTGGATGGTTAGCGAAAACGTCGAGCAAAAGCTATGAATACATTGCTCAATCCTGTTATCAGGTTTTCCAGACAGCGGCGAATTGGTCACAAGATTTACAGGGAGAATCAACACCGGAAAGTTCGACAAAACAGGAAAAAGACATTGCCAAATCTGGTGATAAGGTTTTCGATAAAGTTGCGAATTGGTCACAAGATTTACAGGGAAAAGGTAGCTTATTTGGTGGTCAAGTTTTTGAGCTGTGGCGATATCAACCCCATAGTCAGAGCAACAGCCATGTGATCATTATGATATTTCCTGACCAAGCAAGTATGGAAAAGGCAGCGGAGTTGTATACGGATTGGATGGGTCTGTTTAGTTATAGAAACAAAATTTTATGGGCTTACAGCCAAAGTCGCTTAATCAAAAAGTCGTTGGTAAATTTCTATAAGCAGGTTGAAGCCAATCAGAGAATTATCGCTGACCAAAACGCTTCTGGCTTTAGAGACGAAACCCTCGCCGCCAAACTCGATGACATTCAAAAGTATTTAGGGAACTATACCCTGGATTTGCCTAAACTAAATTTTCAAAACCAAATTATCGAGATTAATTTATTCAATTATCAAACCCGTTTAGAAATCATCAACCAAAAATGCCAAGAATTAGGTGCCGATAATAATCTGAAGTTTTTAGAAACGTTTAGTAAAGAGGTAAAGGAAAATTACCTATTGCAGGTTACTAAAGACTATGATATAATGGAGGTTGCCTTAAGATTGCTAGAGACGAGGCTCAATGCCATTCGTAGTCAAATTGAGCTGGAAAAAGCAGAACGCGATCGCAACTTCCAGACTCTAGTAACGGTAGTTGGTGCTGGAACAGCGGTTACAGCTTTAGTGGATTTTGAAGGGAAGCAGTGTCAGAATGTATCCAAGCTGATCCCACCCATGGAGAAGAGCTGTGACAACCCTTTGATCAATAGTGTGATAGTACCAGTTGGGCTAATCGTGATCTTTGGAGTAATTGCTTTGTGCTTGAAAAAAATCTTATCAGGTATTAGGTTGGGTTGAATTGAGATGGCAGATGGTGGGCAGTGCTTAGCAATGGGCTTTGGTCAGCAAGTGAATCTCACGGATGCACTGCCGACCCTACATCTGTTCCGAGATCCGTAGAGTGGGCATCCTGCCCGCCCGGCAATCTTGGGCATCCTGCCCGCTCGAAAATATATTGAAACTGGCAAGATGCCAGTTCTACGCAAGATGCCAGTGTCTTGATGCAGTCGCTCATGGGGGAAACCCCCAAGACCGCGCTGCATCGCTTCTACGCAAGATGCCCATTCCACAGGTGCGACCCGTGGCACCGCTCCCGACTACCGACAACTGCCACGAAATCTAATCAATTGCTCCCAAGGCTTTCAGGGACGTAATAGTTGCTTTTGTTAAACCAGTAACACCTGCGATATTCATGCCCTCATAGGGTCTAGGCACTCTCAGGGTTTTGATACATTGAGCCGTCTCCATATCCCAAAACCTAATTGTGCCATCGTTGCTGCTACTGGCGAGCATTAAACCATCTCGACTGAAAGCAACAGACCATACCACATTAGTATGTCCATGGAGAGTTTTGAGACATTCACCTGTCCCAACATCCCAGAGCTTACAGGTTTTATCATAACTACCACTAGCGATCAGTTTACCATTAGGGCTGAACGCCACTGAGCGTAAGCGATGGGTGTGTCCGCGCAAAGTGTTGAGACATTCACCAGTGCCAACATCCCAGAGCCTGACAGTGTTGTCTTCACAGCCACTAGCGAGAATTCTGCCATTTCCACTAAACACAACGGACTTGATGATATTTCGGTGTCCGTGCAAAGTACTCAAACAGTCACCGGTGTCAACATCCCAGAGTTTAACGCTTTGGTCTTCACTGCCACTGGCGAGGGTTGTGCCATCTGGACTGAAAGCAACTGACCAGACCAAACTCGTGTGTCCTAGTAAGGTGTTGAAACACTCACCGGTGCTAATATCCCACAGTCTTACCCTCTCGTCATTATGACCACTGGCTAAGATTTCTCCATTGGGACTAAAGGCCACTGAAAGTACCCAGTTCTGTCCGTGGAAGGTGTTGAGGCATTCACCAGTGCTAATATCCCAGAGTCTTAGGGTTTGGTCTTTAGAGCCACTGACTAGGATTGTACCATCTCGATTGAAGGCAACAGAAAATATCAAATTGGTATGTCCTCGTAAGGTATCGAGGCATTCACCGGTACCAACATCCCAAAGTCTTAGGGTTTGGTCTTCACTGCCACTGGCGAGGGTTGTGCCATCTGGACTGAAAGCAATAGACCATACACCATTGGTATATCCTCGAAACGTGTTTAGGCAAAGACCCGTGTTAATATTCCATAGCCTTACAGTTTGGTCATCACTACCACTTGCTAAAGTTACGCCATCTGGACTAAAAGCAATAGACCATACGCCATTGGTATGTCCGTACAACTTATTGAGGCATTCACCGGTGCTAAAATTCCATAGCCTTACGGTTTTATCATCACTACTACTGGCGAGGGTGGTTCCATCTTTACTAAAGCCAATTGACCGTATGCTTTTTGTATGTCCCCGCAGAATCTTAACGCATTCACCGGTACTAATATTCCATAGCCTTACAGTTTTGTCATCACTACTACTGCAGAGATTAGTTCCATCGGGGCTGAAAGCCACTGACCTGACCTGATGAGAGTGTCCTTGCAAGGTGCTGAGACATTCACCTGTATCAGAGTCCCAGAGTTTGATAGTTTTATCTTCACCGCCACTAGCGATCATGGCACCATCGGGACTACAAGCTACGGCTCTTACGGTTTGGGAGTGCTCTGACAAGATGTTCAAGCATTCACCGGTACTCACATCCCAGAGTCTAACGGTGTTATCACCACTGCCACTAGCAACAATTGTGCCATCTCCACTGAAAGCAACTGACCATATTCTACTGGTATGTCCTCGCAAGGTGTGGAGGCATTGACTGGTAGCAATATCCCAGAGCCTGACGGTTTGATCTTCAGAGCTACTAGCCAAAATCTGAGTATCTTCACTGTTACCATCATCTAGCCTAGTAAAGGCCAAAGACCATACCCAACTGGTGTGTCCTTTCAAGGTTAAACGGTATTGACTATCAGCAATTTGCCACAGATGAATCTTTCCCATGCTATCACCTGCAGCCAAAAGCTGGCTATCGGGGCTAAATGCTACTGACAAAATACTACCAAAAGGTTGAGTAAAAACTGATTTAGCGATGGTAGCATTAGCGAAGTTTACATCTAGCAACTCTACCCCCTGAAGGTAAGCTTGCCAAATAGTAAGATTAGAAAAATCATAACCCCTTAAATCAGTTTTAAGTTGGCAGAGCAAATTAAGGATATTAGCGGGTGCATAGCCTAGCTTTGGCACGAAGTTTTCTCTTATCTTTGAAAGACTACAATTTAGGGTTTCCTCCAGACGATCTTGACTAGTAAAGCTAGCGATTAGCCGCTCGATTACTGGTTTTAGGAGCAGACGGGATTGAGCTTCTCGAACGTACTGTTTTGCCAAAGCCTTCAGCAAACAATGAGAATTAAACAGAGCTATTTTATCTGTCAGTATTTCCTGACTAACCTGCTCAATTACTGTCTCAGTCATGTACTCGATCAGCACAGGTTGTAGGGTAAAACCTGCTGAACTTTTTTCCAAAGGTAAACGTCTTTGCAGGGATTGCAGTGTTACTGGTAACTGTTGTTTAGCCACTGGTGAGAGGATATCATCTCGGAGTTGGGCAAGGGAAACTGCTTCCCGATTAATTGCCAACCAGTACAGAATGTCCTTTTCGTAGTCTGATAATTGCTCAAAGTGCCAAGTTAATACATCACGAAAGTCATCGAAGACGGGGTTTCCTTCTGTTAAAAAATCGCCAATATTCCCCAAAAATACTTCATCAATATGCTTAGCAACAATTTCTAGGGATAAAATATTACCGTTGTAAAACTCAATCAGTTCTTGCCATTGCTGATCTGAACCAGAGAACGAGGCAATGGAATTAAATATTTTCTTGCCATTTACAACATCAAAACCGCTTAATTCCAGACAACGAACCGGTCGTGTTTTGCCTTCAAGTCTGGCAATGGCGTGGGGCTTCTCTCGGCTGGTGATCAACAAGCAGCTTTGATGGGAGACTTCTCCAATTTGTCGGAACAGTTGCTCATACTGCTCATATCCCTCTCGATATTGCCCAGGCTTGTCACCACCTTGTAAAATTGACTCCACATTATCCAGGATTAGCAAACACCGATGCTCACGCAAATAGTGAAGTAGTCGTGATAGTTGAGCATCTAGGGTGTCTGGTAAATCGGTTTCTACCTGGTTGGAGAGAAATTTGATCAGCTCTTCGAGGATTTTGGTAATGGGAGGAGCATTAAGTAGCGATCGCCAAATCACATACTCAAACTCATCCTGAATGCCATTGGCTAGCTTCAGGGACTGATCAGTTTTGCCAATTCCACCCTTACCTAGCTTCAAGGAGAGTCCAGTTTTGCCAATTCCACCCATTCCTAAAATTGCCACCACTCGGCAACGATCCTGGAGAATCCATTGCACTAGGGTAGCTAATTCTTCGGTACGTCCAAAGAAAACTGGCACATCCGGCGCTGCTGACCAATCTACTCGATTTGAGGGAATTTTAGTGGTTGTCTTCTGGATTGAGGACTTAGGGAGGTTGTTCTCAATCACATATTCCCAGTTAAGTCCTAAAACTTGGCAAAATACCTGGAAAACTTGGGCATTAATCGGTTTTCCTTGCAAGAAGCGTTTCCAAGTAGCTAGGGAGACACCAGGAGCATAGATTTCTTGCAACCCATACTCCGAGGATGCCCAGTCGATATCTGGATTTAAGATCTTACTCGCCTCGACCAGCCATCTGTGATCCTCTATCGTCCATCCCTTTCGGTTTCGATACTGTTTAATTGTTAGTCTTCCCTGTCGAGAAGCTTGTAAAGATGGCAAAATCTCACCTCAGCTATAGGATTTACAAATAGGTCATGAAGAATCTTGCTGATGTCTCATAACATCAAAAACTCTTTAGAGCTCTTTCTTACTCTTCCCTGTTCCCTGATCCAAAGTTCCCGGTCCCGGTTTCGACGGGTCTGCTGTTTACATCTCAAAAAAAAATGCATACTATATTAGAATCGAACCAATTACCTAAGCTCAAGGAAATCGCAGCTAAACTCTGGTAAACGCCCTTAGGCATATTCCAGGTCTAAGACGCTATTTTAAAGGTGTTGCATCCTACTCGTACATACCCCCCTAACCCCCCAAACTAAGAGGTTGAATTGAATCAAAGTCCCTCAGATTTTGGATTATAACCGCCCTATGCCAAACATTTGGTACTTCTCAAACATCCTTGCTTCAGGTGCGACCCGTGGCGAATTGAATTCGCCAAGTAAGAGCAGACCTAACACAGAATCTGAATGCGCTACGCGCACGCTACGCAATGGGAGCCTCTGTCTTTAGACAGAGTCCCTTGGGTCAGTAACAAGATCGCCCAACACTGAAGTGCGTTCTTAGCATTAAGAATTAAATTCCCCACGGGTCGCGCCCCAGGAAACCTCTTCACAATCCTGTTCACAATCCTTTGCTAATTGATGTGTTAATAATTCAAACTAGAGCCAGTTGAGAGCTCAGAATTATTATACTTTATTTTGCAAATTGTCAAGTGCCACTTTTGGCTCAGTTTTGGCTTAGCCAAAGCTGAGCCAAAACTGTATCTAGCACACTCTTGGCAAATTCGGAATTCTGGATAATGTGTAATTCAGGTTTAAGTAGTCATGGCACAAACAAGGTCAGAACCCCCATTACTGATCCAAGCAATCCTTGAGGGGTTTGTGGATGGGGTGCTGATTCTAACTACTAACCAAGATTGGTTTCATGCTAATGAGTGTGGACGTCGAATGTGTTCTCAAATCAATCAAGGTAGGTCACAGATAAATTCTATTCCTGATCCCATTTGGCGAGTTTGCGAATCATTAATTGATAGTCGTGAGTGGTTTTGCGATCGCAAACTAATTCTCGAAACTGAAATTAAAGTAGATAAGTCAGTTAAAGTTCGGGTTAGGGTTAGATGGTTGACCTTAGAATTATCCCCAGATCCTTACCTTTTAGTAACCCTAGAAGATCAAAATCAATCTTCTCAAAATTCTGCTAGCACTGATGCACTCAAATATGGGTTAACGCCTCGGGAACAAGAAATCTGGTCACTTAAAAAATCCAACTTAACTTACAGAGAAATTGCCCAGCACCTATTTATCAGCATCAATACGGTTAAGAAGCACTTAAAAAATATTTACGCTAAACAAAAATACTGATCTGGTATCACCAGATATATAGATCATGTATTAATTGTTTTAATCTTTTAGGGATGAAATGGTGAGTAGTCAACCTGGTTTTTTTTCATCCCCAGCATCAAAGATATTAACAATAACATAAAAAAATAAATAAAAACATAATTAGTAAAAAAATATGCCAAATAAAAAAAATCAAGAGTTGAATGAGTGGATTAAGAAGAATCCAGATTCAAGAGAATTAAAAAGAGCGCTGGCTGTCAAATTTGCCATAGACGGCTGGGACTATCAATCAATATCCGAAGCTTTAAATGTATCAAAAAGCTTCATTAGTAAATGGAAAAAAAAATTTATTATAGCGGGAATAGAAGGATTAAAATTATCTTATAAAGGGGGGAAAGGCTATTTAAATAAACAAGAAAAACAAGAAGTAATTACTTGGCTGCGAAAACAACCTGATTGGAGTTTTTATGAATTAAAACTTTATTTAATTGAGCAATATAGTGTAGTTTTTAAGTCTCCAAGTAGTTATTATTACTTAATTGCACAAGCCAAGCATAATTGGCAAAAACCAAAAAAAAATAATCCTGATCAAGAACCAGATTTATTAGATAAATTACTGCATTGCTTATACCATAATCATGAATTTTAGGTTTTAGTGATAAATGCTATACTGGTTTAATAGATTAAACTTGTTATAGGGTTTATACAAAAAACTAACTTATAATAAATGAATCCTCACCTAATCTTGCCAGTCGGTACCCAAGTTGTAACTCGTGTGGCTGCTAAAAATTCTGCTGGTGAAACATTATGTGTACAAGGCGCAGTCGCTGTAATAGTAAAAGCACCAACAGATGATTCCCATGCATATCGGGTGCGTTTGACTAATGATAGGGAAGTTACCCTACGTCGCCATGAATTTAGTATTCGTAAACACTTCCAAAAAGAAGGCTTACAGCTCTCGGAAGACTTACTCACAGAGTTAAATTTATATGATCATGTTATCTACCGCTGTGTAGTAGGGTCGAGAGCATTTGGTCTGGATGATGAAAACTCTGATATAGACAGACGGGGTATTTACCTGCCACCAGCTGTGGTTCACTGGTCACTGTATGGGATTCCGGAACAGTTAGAAAACCACGAGACTCAGGAGTGCTACTGGGAGCTTCAAAAGTTTATCATTTTGGCACTGAAGGCTAATCCAAATGTGTTGGAATGTCTCTACACACCACTAGTGGAAACAGCCACTTCCCTAGCAGAAGAATTGCTAGCTATTCGAGATATTTTTCTATCTAAGTTGGTTTATCAAACCTATAATGGGTATGTGATGTCCCAATTTAAGAAAATGGAGCAAGATTTTCGGACTAAAGGAGCAGTTCGATTAAAACATGCTATGCACTTAATCCGTTTATTGCTCTCAGGTATCACAGTCTTGAAAGAGGGGTTTGTACCAGTTAAAGTTGAGGAGTATCGGCAACAACTCCTAGCCATCCGTCGGGATGAAATGCCATGGGAGGAGGTTACGGCTTGGCGATTGAGTTTACATCAAGAGTTTGATGCTGCTTTTGCTAACACAAATTTGCCAGAACGTCCAGATTATGAAGCAGCTAATGAGTTTTTGATTAGAGCACGTCAAAGTAGAGTTTAGTTATATATGAATTTAAACCAAACACTACTAACTGTAATTTCTACTCAACCCCATTCACTGTTATTTGCTACTCTCAGTGGAGCGCATTCGTATGGTTTTCCTTCACCGGATTCTGATTATGATTTGCGTGGTAGTCACATTCTGCCAGTACAGAAAGTTATAGGACTAGAGCCGGGACCGGACACGATTGAAGTTTCGGAAATTCGGGATTCCATAGAACTGGATCTAGTCACTCACGATATCAAAAAGTTCTTTGAGATGCTGCTGAAAAAGAATGGTTATGTCTTAGAGCAGCTGTACTCACCCCTAGTGATTCACACTACACCGGAGCATGAGGAATTAAAAGCGATCGCAAAACAATGCATTACTCGCTACCATGCCCATCACTATCTAGGATTTTCCCGAACCCAATGGAAACTGTTTCAAAAGATGAGTCCATGTCGGGTCAAACCTTTGCTTTATGTCTATCGGGTGCTGTTGACTGGTATCCATTTAATGAAAACTGGGGAAATAGAGGCTAACTTGGTTAAGCTGAATGAGGTGTTCCAGTTACCTTATATTCCAGATTTAATTGCTCTAAAGCTAGCAGGAGCAGAAAAGTCTGTATTGGAAGATACAAATATTGACTTTCATGAGGGAGAATATAATCGTCTACAGAGTCAATTAGAGGAAGCGTCTGAGTCTAGTTGGTTACCAGAAGCACCATCAGCTAAGGATGCTTTGAATGATTTGCTCTGTAGATTGAGAATGGCAAATTTACATTAGACTTCGCGGCAGTTGTCGGGAACAGGGAACAGGGAACAGGGAACAGGGAACAGGGAGCAGGGAGCAGGGAGCAAGGAAGAAAATTTGTATAAAATGCTATAATAATAATTATAAATAAATTTTTAAATGAAAGTAAAACGATTAGCAATTCCTAGTATTCTAGTTGCTATGCTTGTGCTTGGTTGTGCTAGTCAAACCCCAGCAGATAAGACCCAGCCTCAGCAGGTAGCAGGGGATTGTGGTGAACGTCAATGTCAGGAAGTTTTAGCTGGGTGCATCTCAGTTTTGCAAAAATACCAAAATCATGATATTATTGAAAGTGTTCAATTTTTAATAATGACTGAAAGTCATGAACTTGAGTCCAGAAGAAAAACAAGAGCTAAAAGAACATTTAAAAGCTGTTGCTCAACTTTTATATCGCCACACACCCCCAGGAAATAAGCAAAGATTTGAGGATCTAGAAACGACCCTAAGAGACTATATCCAAGAAGAAGTTTCCCCAGAGATAGCTAAGTTTTTTTTTCAGAAGTCAGTCAAGTAAAAATTGGTAGAGCTCGCCGAATAAAAACGATAGTAGGAGAAGTAGAAATCACTGATAAACAGGCCGATTATTTTGAGTTAAAACCTTATAGTCAATTAAGTCCAAAACTGGAAAAAAATGCTTTGCTTATCTGTGCCAATGAATCTTATAAGAGAGCAGAGGAAGATTTCTGGGCAATGACGGGAATCAAAATTTCACATAGTACATTACATAGATTAGTTAAAAAGCAGGAGCTAGATTTACCAGAATCTAGATTAGGAATACAAGAAGTAAGCTTAGATGCAGGAAAAATAAGGTTACGTACAGAGGAAAAGGGTAAACCCTGTGAATGGAAAGATTATAAAGCTGTGTGTTTGAATGGAACATATATAGGAGCTTTCTTTCAAGAAAATCAGGTTTTAATAGATTGGATAAATAGTCAAAAACTTCTCAACCCGTTCTTTTGTAGAGGTGATGGTCATCAAGGAATTTGGAATGTATTTGAAGACCTGGGAGAACCGGATCAAAGAAGAGAAATATTGGATTGGTATCATCTTAAAGAAAATCTTTATAAAGTGGGAGGTTCCTTGAAACGTTTACAACAGGGAGAAAAGCTCCTCTGGTCAGGAAAAGTGGCAGAGACTTTAGATTTATTTAGGGTATTAAAAAAGAAAGCAGCACAAAATTTTTGTAACTATATAGAAACTCATAAGAAGCGAATAATCAACTATGACTACTATCAAAAAGAAAGAATAAGCTCCCTAGGCTCAGGAGCAATTGAATCGGGAATTAAGCAAATAGGAATGCGAGTTAAACTATCAGGTTCACAATGGAATATTGAAAATGTTCCTCAGATTCTTTCTTTACGCTGTGCTTACCTAAATGGGATGCTTTATTAATGATGTTTTTACAAAGATGAGATGCACCCGTTTTAGCTGACCTTGGCAATAGTTTTCCCGAACAAATAGCTGAATTTAAAAAGGAGTGTAGTGATAGCAAACATTTAAGTTTAAAGGTTTTTCAGAATCAAGGACAACCCCAGCAAGTCAGTTTTTTTTGTTGGGATAAACCACTAGGAAATAGCAGTCGCACTGGTACATGGTTACGGGTTTTGCCCTTAGTAGCCAATGATTCTACGTTTGTGAAGCCATTAGTTTGCTCTAACTCTGACCAACAGTGCCAGAAAGTATTGCTTAAATTACGCACAAAAGCTCCAGAGCTAGTCCAGAAAGCAGAATTTAAATGCGCGACTAAACAGGGGTCTTTATTTTTGATAGTTTCTGAGCAAGCCGTCGATATTCGTTGCGGCTTTTTTGCGACCTCGGTTTGGGATGACAATGGCGATGGGTTAGTGGATAATGAAGACCCAGTTAGTGTTGATATTTCAGTGGGTACTTTTAAACGCTAAGATAAGCATTAAGCGGTCAGCGGTCAGCTAAAAGCTCACGCGTGCGCGTTCAGCGGTCAGCTTGCTTATAAAAATAAGGCTAATTTAGTATAATATAAAAAAATACTCCTAGCTCTTTACTACTATTCCCTATTCCCTATTCCCTATTCCCTCTCCGAAATTGCTATAATTATTGATTATGAGTGCTCTTATTCTAAACTTAGCTCCCACCATTGAACTAACTGATGAAAAGTTCTTCCAACTCTGTCAGGACAATAGAGATTTGCGTCTTGAGAGTACCAGCAAGGGAGAACTAATTATCATGGCACCAACGGGATGGAAAAGCGGAAACCGGAATAGCCGACTGACGCAACGTTTGGGCAATTGGGCTGATGCTGATGGAACTGGATTAGTGTTTGATTCCTCAACGGGGTTTAGGCTTTCTAATGGTGCCAATCGTTCTCCTGATGCCTCTTGGGTAAGGCGAGAAAGATTAGAAGCGCTTAATCCAGATCCTGGTAAATTCTTACCAATGGCTCCTGATTTTGTAGCGGAACTCCGCTCTGCTAATGACAACCTAAAGACGTTGCAGGAAAAAATGCAAGAGTACATGGACTGTGGTGTACGTCTAGGTTGGCTAATTGACCCTCAAAATCAACAGGTAACAATTTATCGCCAAAGCCAGGATAGGGAGGTTTTGGAATCCCCAAGTAGCTTGTCAGGAGAGGATGTGTTGCCTGGATTTGTACTAGATTTGTCACAAATTTTGAGCTAATTTTGTTTGTTAATTTAAACGTTATAGGGTTTATTATAGCTATGAGGTACATAGGTATTTTTTACTCTCTGCTCTTGCCTCTTGCCTTTTGCCTTTTGCCTTTTGCCTCTTGCCTCTTGCCTCTTGCCTACTCCCTACTCCCTGCGCGGAGCGCTAATAAATGTTTATAGATGGAATTAACAATGCCAATGCCTTAATTATCGGTTCTAATGGAGGTATTGGTCTGGCGTTTGTCAAACAATTGCTGAAAGATGACAGATTTACCAAGATTTATGGTACTTATCGTCACCGTGACTCTAGTTCGGAATTAATTGCCCTTGAAAACAACTATCCTAATCGATTAGTTTGTCTATCGATGGATATTACCGATGAGTTGCAAGTATCTGAAGCTATCAAACAAATCAGTGTAGAGATAGACAAACTCCACTTAGTGATTAATTGTGTTGGATTGCTTCATGATGGCAGCTTACAACCAGAAAAAAGCTTGAAACAGATTAATTCAGAACACTTGATACGTTACTTCCAGGTTAACAGTATTGGAGCAGTGCTGCTGGCTAAACATTTATTACCATTATTCCGTCATAGCGATCGCAGTATTTTTGCTAACATTTCTGCCAAAATTGGCAGTATTGGTGATAACAAACTGGGAGGATGGTATGGCTATCGAGCATCGAAAGCAGCCTTAAATATGTTTATGCGAACGGTGGCAATTGAATACAGTAGAAAAAGTCCTAAAACTATCGTTGTTACCTTGCATCCTGGTACAACCAATACGCGCCTTTCTAAACCCTTTCAAAAAAATGTACCTGCTGATAAGTTATTCCCAGTAGAGCGTACTGTTACTCAACTACTAGCGGTGATCGAAAAGCTGGATAAAGAAGATAGTGGACAGTTTTTCTCATGGGATGGAAGCGAGTTACCTTGGTAAGCTACTGATAGCATTTAGCTATCAGCTATCAGCTTTCAGCTCTCAGTTATCAGCTCTCAATCAGCTTTTGAATAAAACAGCTAAGGATTAGTTTAATAGTCACAAAACTCTTTTATAGAAAAGAGTTAAGGATTAGTTGAATAGTCACGAAAGAGGTTGATTGTCAGCTGACCGCTGAACGCGCACGCGTGAGCTTTTAGCTGACCGCTGACCGCTGACCGCTGAATGCTGACCGCTGACCGCTTGCTAAATGCTTAGATAAAGCCTTTATTCAGTCTTGATAACTGACTAGTTTGAGTCGTCTTTAGCAACGTTATCCCTAGGAAAACCCGATATCAATCCGCTTTCAATCATCAAACCAATCCCGGCATTAATCACCACTAAGCTTAAGGTCCCTAACCAAAACCAAGGCTCTCCTTCAATTCGTTTAGAAACGGCTTCTCCAAATAAGCATAAACCTAAGGGAAAAAGCAAAACTCCAACTTGAGATTTGATATACCAAATTACTTTCTTTTTCATGGTAGTGGGATATTATTTACCAATACAATATAGTAGCTTAATGGTGATAAATTTAAAAGTTGCGCGTCTACCAACTATTTACCAACTGTTGTTAATAAAACACGAAATTGTAACGGGCAAGATGCCCATTCCACATTGTGCTAAACGGGCAAGATGCCCATTCCACATTGTGCTAAACGGGCAAGATGCCCATTCCACATTGTGCTAAACGGGCAAGATGCCCATTCCACATTGTGCTACGGTAACGCATCTGAATAATACCAGATAAATGTTAGACTAACCTGATAACTAAACACCATTATTAAAACCCGTGGCAAATTCCCCAGGATCTCCAGAGTCCCAATCCGAAACCCCTAAATTGGCTCGCACTCCCCTATTTGACCAGGTGGTAGCACAAAATGCCCGCTTGACAGCTTTTGCGGGTTGGGAAATGCCAGTACAATTTAGCGGATTGAAAAAAGAACATGCTGCAGTACGAACTGCTGTCGGAATTTTCGACATCTCCCATATGGGTAAGTTTGCTTTTAATGGTAAGCAACTACGGGAGCAATTGCAGTCTCTAGTACCTTCGGATTTAACCCGCTTACAACCGGGTCAAGCTCAATATACGGTGTTGTTAAATCCGAATGGTGGAATCATTGATGACATTATCTTCTACTACCAAGGTGAGGAGAAGTCTGGGGAGCAGCGGGGGATGATGATTGTTAATGGAGCAACCTGCACCAAAGACAAAGACTGGTTGTTAGCTCACCTAGATACTGATTTAGTTACCTTACAAGACCTCTCAACATCAAAAGTGTTGATCGCAGTACAGGGACCATTGGCTTTATCACATCTTCAGCCATTTGTCAAAGAACCCTTAGCACCAGTCAAAGGGTTTGGACATCTAGAGGCAACGGTGTTGGGGAAACCGGCATTTATAGCTAGAACCGGTTACACCGGGGAAGATGGATTTGAGCTGATGCTAGACCCAGATGTGGGCATAGAGCTGTGGCTAAAACTGTTAGAGTCTGGTGTCACTCCGTGTGGTTTAGGTGCCAGAGATACCCTGCGCCTAGAAGCGGCAATGGCACTCTACGGACAAGATATTGATGATACCACGACACCCTTAGAAGCTGGGTTAGGTTGGCTAGTGCATCTTGATAGCAAAGGAGACTTTATCGGACGCTCGGTGCTAGAGCAACAAAAAGCAACGGGGATCGAGCGCAAGCTAGTTGGGATCCAGATGCAAGGAAGGCAGATTGCTCGCCATGGATACCCAGTCCTAGCTGATGGTGAGGTGGTAGGAGTTGTCACTAGTGGTACATTAGCACCAACCTTAGGAAATGCGATCGCACTAGCCTATGTTCCCAAAAAGTTGGGCAAAGTTGGACAGGAGCTGGAAGTAGAAATCCGGGGTAAATCCTATCCTGCCCTTGTGGTCAAGAAGCCTTTTTATCGTTCTGAAAGTCGTCCATCCGCGAAGTAAAGGCATCCATCCCTGACAGATCTTAAACTTTCAACTTTCAACTTTCAACCAACTTTCAACTTTCAACTTTCAACTTTCAACTTTCAAAATCAAAACTAACAATTAAAAAATAACTAATGCCTCATATATTTCTGGACAACTTCCCAACCACTAAGGGAAACCCAGGTAAATCCCACTAGCAAGGCAATGTTGGTAGCAACGTGAACAGCCTTTGCTAAGGGTTGTTGAGGACTAATTTGGGTAGCACTAAAGGCTGAGAGCAACACCAGTGCTACCACAGACCATCCAGCAATTAAGTGGGCTGAATGACCTAGATGACCGTAATGGCCGATAGTACCTACTAAACCAATCCCCAGCAGAACCAAGACTAGAGCGACCATGATCCAGCCAATGATGTAGTGCACAGGGCGTAACCAAGTCGGTCGTGGACGTCCGGAGTTACGTTGATAAAACGCAATGCTGCCGGTGATTGCCAGGAGTACATAGGCACATAGGGATAAACCCATTGACCAAGCAGCAATTTTCCAGAGCCAGAGAAAAGAAGGGAGATTCACAGCGGTGTAGGGTGATAGAACATACAATCTAAAAGGGGTTGCTCAATCGAGTAAGCAACCCCAAAGTATAGATTATAGTAACTAGACCGCGCTAACCAGCCTAGGCAATTTTTCAGTTAACACTCTTTGAGTATCAACTGTTTCTGGATGTGGTTTAATATCAGCAGTTTCGGCTGATTCGCTGGAAACTTCATAGCCATAGGAATTACCATTTTGGCTAACCAATAAGCGGTGACAAGGGATAGTATCTGAGAGAATAGAACTTGCCATCATCCCCGTATGTATTTCTACAAGAGCCTGTGGCGGTGCTTCAAAAACTAAGCGCTGCCCTGGGAAAACAACTCTTTCAAAGTACCAGTTAGGTATATTAGTTATTCTAGCAATCTGGATCTGGCTAGTGGCGTTCACATAGCAGCACAGAAGGGAATCCTGACTATCTGAAGGAACAGGATCAAAAATTTGTGTCATAACGGCTGTATTTATTCTCTAAAGATTAATTTATTACAAACACTAAGGTAGCATTTATGATCCCGGCGAGTTGTAAACATGGCTACTAATCATTGAAGCCCAACTCAGCCGCTCACCTATAAAACCGAGTAAGAATGCTAATTATTGCTATTATTTAGGGTTATTTGCTTTTTTTTGCGATATTCAGCATAACTTAGGTCTAATGCTCACTCTATAAAGCCTATTCTAGTACTTTACGCTATTAGATAACTTGATGCTGATTTTTGATCCCTATACATAAAAATACCATAAGGTTGAGGTAAATCCCTAATTTTGCTAAAGTTAAGATATGTAAACACCAATTTCATAATTCTTGCCCACCCTTGGTAGGTTCTGCCCGCCGTAGTCTCAAAGTAGAGAAAACGGCGGTAGATAAATCTGTCTATAACTCTAGGTATAGATCAGGGGTGAAATATTGAGCTTAATTGGCCTTTAGGCCACGCTACGCTAAGGGAATTGGTCAAAAATAACCCAAACTAACCTTATTGATAGAAAAAACTTATAATAACAAAAAACCATTACTATAAACAGTTACCAATGGAACAGAAAATACTATACGTTCGCCTTCCGTGTAATCCAATCTTTCCGATCGGGGTAGTCTATTTAGCTGACCATGTTCATAAACAGTTCCCGGATATAGAACAGCGCATTTTTGACTTGGGAACTGTACCTCCCCTAGACTTTGGTAGCGCCTTGGATACTGAAATAGACAAGTTTAAACCAACCCTGTTGGTATTTTCCTGGCGCGACATTCAAATCTATGCTCCAGTGGGTGGTAGAGGTGGTAACCCCCTCCAAAATGCCTTTGAGTTTTACTATGCTGGCAATCCCTTCGTGAAATTACGGGGAGCTCTGGGGGGTCTGCGTTTAGCGGCGTCTTACTATGGCGAACTGTGGGGTAACTTGGGGTTAATCAAACAAGGACTCAAACGGGCTAAACGATATAACCCAGACGCTCGCTTGATTGTGGGGGGTGGAGCAGTTAGTGTATTCTATGAGCAGTTGGAAAATAAACTGCCAACTGGAACCATCGTTTCTGTTGGAGAAGGGGAAACCTTAATCACTAAAATTCTCCGGGGTCACGACTTCGATGATCAGCGGTGTTATGTGGTAGGACAAGCTAAGCCACGCGATCGCATGATCCATGAGTCTCCCACTCCCATTGAAAAAATTGCTTGCAACTACGACTATATTCAAACCATCTGGCCGAGCTTTGATTATTACTTCCAACAGAACGACTTTTACATTGGAGTTCAAACCAAGCGTGGGTGTCCCCATAACTGCTGCTACTGTATCTATACCGTTGTAGAAGGGAAACAGGTACGGATTAACCCGGCAGATGAAGTGGTCGCAGAAATGCGCCAACTCTATGACCGAGGCATCCGCAAGTTCTGGTTCACTGATGCTCAGTTCATTCCTGCCAAAAAATTCATTGGTGATGCCGTTGAACTGTTGCAGACAATCCTTGATGCTGGCATGAGCGACATTAACTGGGCAGCATACATTCGGGCAGACAATCTTACCCCAGAATTATGCGACCTGATGGTAAAAACCGGGATGAATTACTTTGAAATCGGAATTACCAGTGGTTCTCAGGAACTGGTGCGGAAAATGCGCATGGGCTATAACCTACGCACTGTACTGCAAAACTGTCGTGATTTAAAAGCAGCTGGCTTCAATGACCTAGTTTCCGTCAACTATTCTTTCAATGTGATCGATGAAACCTTTGATACCATTCGTCAGACTATTGCCTATCACCGGGAACTAGAGGAAATATTTGGTAGGGATAAAGTTGAACCAGCCATTTTCTTCATTGGTCTACAACCCCATACCCATTTAGAACAGTACGCCTTTGACAAAACTATCCTCAACCGGGACTATGATCCCATGAGTTTGATGCCCTGGACAGCCAAGAAACTCCTATGGAATCCCGAACCCCTAGGGTCTTTCTTTGGTGAAGTTTGTCTAGAAGCTTGGCGGAAAAATTCTAATGATTTTGGCCGTGAAGTGATGACAATCCTTGAAAAAAGACTAGGAGTGGCTCCATTAGAAGCAGCACTCACTGCCCCAATAGTAGCAAATAAATACCAAGAAAAACAACCGGTCAGTTTAAGTAAATAGAAAGGTGAAATTACCAAATTAAATTAACAAAATTAAATTAACAAAATTAAATTAACATTTTTTTTAGTAACCATGCGCTCAGGTTCGATATTACAACAACTAGAACAAGCCCATCGCGGCACTAAAAAACCTTTAAGCTTTGGAGTTTATTACAAAAATACCTTAGTATCGCTGTGCCATGCCCTAGAAGACTTTATCCTAGAGTCGGACAGTGCTCCACTAATGATTACGGCATTCCAGCGGGGCCAATGGTATCTAGAGGAAGCTGAACGCTATGGCGATATAGCGCTGAAATCATCTCAGGTGGTAATCCTAGCCGCACCAGATGCTGGCTTTGCTGAACATCCCACCAGTCAACGATCGAATGTTGCCCTAGTTAGTTTAGAGTCCTCCGATCCTGTAGCTCAAGAGTGGCACTTGATTATTATTTCCGAGACATACACAGCAATGGTGTTATGTCAAGAATTATCTGAGTCGGATTATGGCACTCAAGGACAGCCAGAGCAAGACCGAGAGCGCAAATTCTATGGATTCTGGACATTTGAGCCAGACTTGGTCAGGGAGACAGTGGAGTTTGCGATCGCTCACATTGGTAACTATAACCAAGACTTGCAAGCTAGCTTAACGGCACAACTTCAAAAGATGATCGACAGCACCAGGCCACGAAACTATATTGGGGCAGTGGTGAATCAGGTCGTGAACTATCTTCAGAAAGGTCAACAAGAGTTACCGCCCCATACCTCCCCGAGCCAAGCTCAGGTGTTAGACGATAACCTCGTTTCTAATGAAATGCAGGCTTTCTTGCGTATGGCTCAGCTAATTGACCAAGCGGATGCTATCAATCCTAACGCTGGCGCTGAGGTAAAAACCTTGTGTGAGACTATCGGACAGTTGCTGGATTTACCAGCATGGCAACTGAAACGTTTAAGTCTGGCAGCACTCTTGCATCGTCTATCCCCCTTGCAGGGGGTCAAGATAAAACTACCCCCTAAGTCAGCTGCTCAGAAAGAGGTGATCGAGAAGCAGGAATCTCTTCCGAGGGGATCGGTGTTAAGGATTATGCCTAGATTGCAGGCTGTCGCTAACATTATTACCCACCAAACCGAATCCTGGGATGGTTCAGGACAACCGGATGGCTTAGCTTACGATAATATTCCCTTGGAATCGAGGATTTTGAGGCTGATGGCTTATTTTCAGCAGCAACTCAATACCTATAAATCTCAGGACGATGCTCTGTCTCAAGGTCTAAGAAACTGTCAGGCATTGTCAGGGGAAGCGTTTGACCCTAAACTGGTGGAAACCCTGGGGCTGATAGTGATGGGAATGCAGCAGGGTATGAGTTTGCAGGCTAATCAGCCTAAAATTGCTTCAGGGATGTGGTTGCTTGATTCCTTATCTGAGGAAAAAGTAACGGTTGAAGGATGAAGGAAGAAAAGTTGTTCGCGCACGCGTGGCCTTTGGTCAAGGTTATCAAGGTTGAACGCGATTGCGTGGCCAAAGGCCAAGGTTGAACGCGATTGCGTGGCCAAAGGCCAAGGTTGAACGCGATTGCGTGGCCTTTTGGCCAAGGTTGAACAGTTAAAGGTTGTTCTTGCCCAGGGGTCTGGTGTAGGGTAGGTTGAAGGATGAACACTTAAAGGTTAGAGGGTTGATGGAAATTGAAGCAATTCGGGCGGGGAAAGTAAAGCAACTGCCAGGAGCAGATTTGGAAGATGAGGATCTTTCCGGTAGCCAATTGGAAAAAATTAATCTTGCTGGTGCAACACTTGTAGGGGTAAATTTCTCTGGCTCTAATTTGAATGGTGCTCGTCTCGATGGTGCTAACTTAATTGGTGCCAAACTCGAATCTGCTGACTTGCGGGCGAATTTGCTTGGTGCTAACTTGATGCAGGCGGATTTGAGTGGTGCGGATTTGCGGGGTGGTAATCTCCGAGGCGCTAATTTGATGGGGGCTAAGTTGAGTCAGACTTGCTTTACCGGTGCTTTTTTAAGTGGTGCCAATTTGATGGGGGTCAATTTGCAAGGAGTGGATTTGCGAGGGGCAGATTTGCGAGGAGCTAATCTTAATAGTGCCAATTTGAAGGGAGCAGATTTGTCTCAGGCAGATTTACAAGGGGCAACCTTAACTGAAGCAAATCTGGAAGAGGCCGATCTGCGTGGAGCTAATCTATCTGGTAGTAATCTCAGTGGGGCGAATTTGCTTTGTGCTGAGATGGATGGGGCTTCTTTGAGTGGTGTTAATTTGGATCGAGCTTGTTTAGTTGGAACTTGTGTGCCTGAGGGATAATTGGCAATAGTGGCGCTTCGGATATAAAGGATGGCAGCTGGGGAGGTGTGTGATGGAATTGCTTACCAATAAGTAAGACTTATTTCGATTGAAAAAATTGATTTTTTAATTCCCGTAACATTCTGCTTGTTCCTTGATTAATTGCCTGTTCTACGAGTTGAGGAATCTGTGTAGTTAAGGATAAATTGGGAAAGGTTGGACTGATCGACGTTTCTTGATAATTTCCATCTTTGATGATGTAAATTTTAAGTTGTTGTTTGCGATAAATCCATACTTCAGGAACACCAATGGCTGCATAAACCTCAAGAGTTGTTTTTGTTCGCGTAGCGTCGGCTCTGCCGAGGTAACATCAGATTCTATAGCTAAGTCTGGCGGTGGATAAATGTCTAAGTCAATGTGAGTACAGCCTCGCATTTGAGGAGCATTCTGAATATAAAGACAGGTATCCGGTTCAACACCAGCAATTTCAGGACGTTTAAAGGTAGTTGAACCAAAATCTTCCCAGTCGCGCCCCTGTAGGTTTAATATGCCTTTAACAATATCGGCAATAATCCGGTGGGGTCTTTCGTGAATGGCAAGGGGGGACATGATTTCTAAATTTCCTTGATAGTAGGTCAGCCGCACTCGTCGCTTTTCCCCAAGTTCCTCAAGAATTGTTTCAAAGTCTTCCCATTTAAGGTTATCTATAGTAATAGCACTACCGGGTGTGAGTTGGATAGCTTTGATGGGTATGGTAACGGTCATGGTTTTTCCTCAACTGTACCCACGTGATGGGTAAGTCCTAATTTGGTTAATTTGAGGGGCGGAGTGCGATCGCAAAATGCCTACACAAAATGCGATCGCATTGACAAATGCTAACTAGTCGGTGGGTTTAAGCAACACCGTTCAGCAGTCAACAAAAAATCTATTCCACAGTCACCGACTTCGCCAAATTCCTGGGCTGATCCACATCCAACCCTCGCCTTGCCGCAATGTGATAGGCTAACAACTGCAACGGAATCACCGCCAGAATTGGTGAAAGCAACTCCTCCACTTCTGGTACAGGTAACAAATCATCAAAGATATCCATCGCCTCTTTGCCATTGCTCGGTGTCACCCCAATCAACCGAGCATCCCGGGCTTTAGCTTCCTGAGCATTAGAAATTACCTTCTCATAGACAGTACCGGGCATTGCGATCGCAACCACAGGCACCTTAGCATCCAGCAGAGCAATCGGACCATGCTTCATTTCCCCAGCTGGGTAGCCTTCAGCATGAATATAACTAATTTCCTTAAGTTTTAGCGCCCCTTCTAAAGCAATCGGAAAATTAATCCCCCGTCCTACAAAGATAAAGTCTTGGGTTTCCGCAAAGTCATGGGCTAATTCTTCAATATACTTTTCTTGACTTTCCAGCACCTGCTCAATCTGAGTAGGCAATTGCCGCAAGCCTGCCATAATTACTTTAATTTTTTCAGCGGCGAGAGTATTACGTCGATAGGCTAACTCTAGCGCTAGACAATAAAATGCCACTAACTGAGTCACAAAGGTTTTAGTAGCCGCCACCCCAATTTCAATCCCTGCCTGGGTATCAATCACATGAGGCACCAACTGAGCCAAAGAACTTTCTGGTCGATTCGTAATTCCCAGGAGTCGAGGCTGATACAGATGGTCTAATCCACTGCGACGGTGTTTTTCCATCTCCAGTGCTGCTAAGGTATCAGCAGTTTCCCCAGACTGAGTTACCCCAATGGTTAGAGTATTCTTAGTTAACGGACCTGGTGCATAACGAAACTCAGATGCATACTGCACCATGGTGGGAATTCCTGCCAACTGCTCCAACAAATATTTACCCACCAAACTAGCGTGCCAACTGGTTCCACACGCCAGAATCTGAATCTGTTCTACATCCTCGTACAGTGACTCTGGTATGCCTAACTGAACTGGGGAATTAGCCAGGTCTGCCTCTGCCTCTGTAGGATTAGCATGCCAATTACTATTGAGATACCGCTCGAAACAGTTGCGCACCACCCCTGGTTGCTCATAAATTTCCTTAAGCATAAAGTGTCGGAATCCTTGCTTTTCCACTTGAAAAGGATTCCAACTGAGGGTACGGGGGAACTTATTCAACCGACGACCCTCAAAGTCGTAAACTTCTGCCCCTAGGGGAGTTAACCGTGCGATTTCTCCATTGTCTAAGTTCAATACTGCCCTGGTATGGGGTAACAATGCTGGGGTATCTGAGCCAAAGAAAAATTCCCCTTGACCAAACCCAATAATCAAAGGAGCCTGTTGCCGCACTCCAATCAATTCATCAGGATAGTCAGCACAAAGGATAGCTAGGGCAAACGCTCCCTGTAATCGATTCACGGTTTGCCGCACTGCTTCTAGGAAAGGAGAGAAGAAAGAAGAGGAAGAAGCCGAATTTTGCTGTAAACACTCAGCAATTAGATGGGGAATAACTTCTGTATCGGTATCGGAGCGGAATTCATGTCCCCGCTGGATCAATTCCTCCCGCAATTCCCGGTAGTTTTCAACAATGCCATTTTGTACCACTGCCACCCGCATTGCCATATCCATGTGGGGGTGAGCATTATACTCTTCCGGTTTACCATGGGTTGCCCAGCGCGTGTGTCCAATGCCAATCCGCGCCTGGTTTTCGATTTGTACCAGTTTTTCGCGCAAATTGTGCAATTTTCCCTTAGCACGTACACAATTAACCTCACCTTCCGAGACTGTGGCAATCCCAGCAGAATCATAGCCTCGATATTCGAGTTTCTCTAATCCTGCCATTAAAATTTCTGTAGCGATTTGCGGACCGATATAGCCGACAATTCCACACATAGTATTGAGTTTAGTAAGTAAGCATAATACTCAAACTATAGCCATGGTAAGAGTGGAGTGTCCTGTGTTGACGGTTGACCGTCAACGGTTGACCATCAACAGTCAACCGTCAACATCAGATAGATTGCTAGGTTAATGGTTAGTAAGCCAAGCCCATGCTGCGAGTTGTTTCAGCTCCCAGGTAAACCCGGACGCTCAAGAAGTCAGTAGGACAAGCAGTTTCGCATCGCTTGCAACCAATACAGTCTTCTGTACGAGGAGAAGAGGCAATCTGACCAGCTTTACAGCCATCCCAGGGAACCATCTCCAATACATCTAGAGGGCAAGCCCGAACACATTGGGTGCAACCAATACAGGTATCGTAAATTTTAACGCTATGAGACATTGATTTAAGAACTCCTACATTTTTTTATCGGACATTGCGGAAAAACCGCTTACCTGTCTCCTTCGGAAAATTGGGGATATTCCCGATGATTCCACCAGGATTATCTTTGCCTAGGTTCGTATTGTCGGCGTTTCAGGCAAACGACAGGGAATTTTAAGGATCAAGGGCTAGTTTACCGCAGGGTTTTGATAGTCTTACGCCAGAGGTTACAGAACTTTAAATTCTTTAATATATCAGTATCAGAAACTATTGTGTGATCGAACCTAATCTATGGGTCAACCTCAGGAAGAACGATAACGGGGAAACCTTGGTAATTCAATAGACGCTAAGGATTTGCGCCCTTTGGAGGGACGTAGGGGATAGAGTACTGGTGATGGCGACTGACCGTGAGACGGAAATACCTCATTGGTCTGATTTGACTGTGACTCAGGCTCTATGATATCTTCTGGAAATTCCTGACTCGATGGATTGGCTTCAGGCTCCAAGGTATGAGTATGCTCTGACCTACTGGTTTCCTCAGGGTCACTAATCAATTCAAGGGTTTGGTCAGATTCATCTAAGTTAGTGGTTAAGAGTGTGGTTTCTAGGTCTGATCTACCATCGACTTTAGTATCAGCCCACTCTGATGGCAACTCGGACAACCCAAATTCCTCTGCGAGGGCAGACATTTGTTCAATTAACTGTTGTGCTACTTCTAATTCTTTGGCTGTCACATTTTCAGGGGAGATTCCCTGAGTTTCACCTGATGCCGAAGCATCTGCTGGGGATATCGGATCAGTTTGGTTAGGTTGGCTGCTGTCAACCGATAACGCTTCTGTGGTATATTTAGACTTGTCAGGAGAATTACCAGTACTGTTGAAAATGAATTCTTCTGCAAATAAATCTGGGTCAGCAGACCAAGGTCTAATGGGCTGAGCTTTTTGTAGCAAAGATTGCTGAGCAATAATGCTCCGACTCTCTTGCTGTTGTACTACAGAACTCTCAGAGGCAGGCATTTCCAGACACTTTTCTAAAGCTACCTTAAATTGCAAGGTTTGCTGTTGTTGTCGGTATAAACGGGTTCTAAGTTCTCGACACGTATCTTTCAATTGCACCAGCTGGTGAGATTGTTCGTTGTAGCGCTGTTGGGTTTGGGAATAGTCCTGCTCGAGTCTGGCAACTTGATCCTGAGAGCTTTGTAACTGTTCTGATAAGGTTTCGACCAAAATTTGCTGGCGTTGACCGGATTGATGGGATGATTCTAGAGTGTGGAACAAACGGGTTAATTGGTCTTGAACTGTATTGAGTTCCAGATCTTTTGTGGACAGGAGTTTGTCGTACTCTCGCAATTGCTTAGCTTGTCCGTTTAACTCCTGCTGTTTTTCCTGGAGTGCTTGCTGCAGCTGAGTCACTTGCTGCTGTAAGCGATGATTGTCCAAGCGCAGTTTTTGAGCTAAGGCAAACCATTCACCATCTTTGGCTAACTGTTGCTCAGAAACATCAGCTATCTCACTGTCAGTATCAGTATTATCAGTATCATCAGTGCCATCAGTATCGGTTTCTGTAACTGATGATGCCATAGTGGTAAGCAGTGATTCTATAGTCTGTTCTAGTATTGACTGTTCAATAAGATTATCTATATCATCAGATACGATTGCGAAATCATCAGCTACTGGTGCGAAGCTGAGCATTTTTGGGTTATGGTCGGTCTGCTGCTGATCTTGCTTCTTAGTATCCTGGTTATCCATTTCGGTAGTAGACTCACGCAGGGGAAGGTTATTGGGTTTTTCAGATTCACTCATTGCTCTTCATCAAGGGGTTCACAATTTCACCATTGGGGCAAGGAGCCAAAAAGTCAATTCCTCAAGATGATTTTAGTCTTGAGGGGCAACTTTAGGTCAAGATGCAGACTCTTGAAAGTGCCGATGGCTTGGTATTGACTTAAGTTTGGGCGCAGATGGTTGATATTACCTTACTACTTACTAATCCAAGAATAATGCATAAAAATTGACTGGCTAAAAATTTTGAGACCAAAAATGGATGCTGATTAGAAAACAGGAGCTAGGAAGCAACAATTTAATACAAATGTACTATTATTTATCAATGAGCTAAGCCTTCCCGTAGCCTAGCCATAGGTCAATCGCCATTTCAGTTTTTGATAAATCTGATTACTATATACCGTTTGGATATGAAAAACTAGCAGTATTTTTAATTAGCTAATTTGCCATAGTTTAGATATTAAATTTAGTAATTTATATTTGATAATAGCATTTTATTTATTCAATTGTCAACTATTAAAATTCAATCCCTTCATCTGTTTTAAAGACAGGGCAAGGGATTACAGAGAGGGCAAAGTTTGCTTTAAATAAGAAGAAGGGGGATTGATATCAGAGTCGGAAATACCCCCTGGCTGATAACCAGTGAAAAAAGCGATTGGCCTCTGGCCATTCTACGCGATCGCATAACCAGTATGGGGACGAACGTCTGGTGGGTGAAACCCTAGCACAATATCTGATTTGGGAATCCCTGCAGCGACTAGTTCTTCTGTGATGCCATCTTCGATACCATCCCGTTGAATCCAGATTTTTCCATCAATAATCTGAACATGCGTAATGCAGCCGTGGACTCGACGTTTGCCATCCCAGCCAACAACCATGAGCATAAAATGATTGTTGAGACAATCGGCAATGGCATAACTTTGGATATCGCCGTGACTGTAGCTAATCCGAGCGTAACGCTCTAGAATTTCTCGAATTAATCTAGAATACTCATCTAATCTATCCATTGGACTATTTCTTCTCCTTCTGCATCAAAAATTAGCAAATTCAACTGATTGTTATCAATAGCAATTCGAGCAATTTTCTCTTGAAAAAAAACTAAGTAAACTGCATTGCGAATCCCTAGATATAATGTTCGTTCGCTTTTAGCGTGACCAAAGGTCAATCTCGATGGTAGCTTGATCACGCTTTAGGCATTGATCACGAGGAGAAATTTTGAATATTGAAAGAAAACGTTACACAAACCGGCAGATTTTTACGATATTATTTTTTATTTTAATGAGGTACATATTGTTGTTTACCTCCTGCCTCTTGCCTCTTGCCTCTTGCCTCTTGCCTCTTGCCTTCCCCTCCTGGGAGGGGTTAGGGGTGGGTTCCTCTTGCCTCTTGCCTCTTGCCTCTTGCCTCTTGCCTCTTGCCTCTTGCCTCTTGCCTTCCCCTCCT
>NZ_JAAHHS010000559.1 GCF_010692395.1 Moorena sp. SIO3H5 | reverse complement strand
ACCTCAGACAAAAACAAATTCCTCATCCGATCTACCCTTGAACAAACAGGCAAAACCATCCCCTCCCGAGCCAGTAAGTGATTAGGAGAGAAAGACTGGAGTTGCTGTTGTAGTCTGTCGAGATAATCATCATTATAGTCAGGATGATAACGAGACATAACTATGCGCTTAACACCTGCCACCTTTGCCGTTAGTATCCCAGTTTGCCAACGGTCATCTTGCCAAATCAAAGGTGAATAATTAAGCAGATCATCTTCTTTGAGGGGAAAGGGAGTATTCAAAATTAGCAAATCTGCCTGACGGCATAGGTATCGTAAATTTTCATCAATACCACCCCAACCATGGGAGTGACTAGTGGCGTATACAACAGAATATCCTTGCCAGTTAACCCGATAACCCATTGCTTGATGTGAGTCATTAAGAAGGACAGCCTCCACAGTTACATCATCTAGAGTTACTGTATGACCTGACTTCAACCCGTGAAATTTCAGATCGGACTGCATGACCTGAAGGGGAACTGGAAAATTTGGAGCAATCATTTGCTGAGCTAGACACTGTTCGATGGACGCCCCATCAGGTGCTGCTGCTCCATAGATATGAAAACAGTTACCAGGAATAAACGCAGGAGTAAAAAAGGGAAACCCTTGAATGCTGTCCCAATGGCTATGGGAAAAAAAAATGTGAGCTTCTATGGGCATTTCCTTAAGCCAATGATTTCCCAGCACCCGCAAACCACTGCCACCGTCAAAGATTAAGCGTTTTCTACCAACACGCATTTCTACACAAGATGTATTGCCACCATAGCGAATGGTATCTGTCCCAGGAGCAGAAATTTGACCCCTAACGCCCCAAAATCGGACGCTCATATCCCCTCCAGTACCATTGTTTAGGCTGGGTTTAACCTTATATTGGCCTAGTTTGGGTGCTACTAGATTTTGCATGTTGAATCTATGAATTAAGTGAACCTAAGTTAGGAATTATTCCCATTGGTAGATTCCCACTAGAGGATACTCGGGTAGTATTAAGTAACCATCTGTGGTTAACCACTAATTTCTGTTAAAGTGGGTCGATTGCATACATCAAATTGCATACATCAATAGTCATTAGATGGGGGAAAGTAAGCACAACAGCCCCAGTAATTTAGTCATATCTCTAATCTGGAACCGTTCAGCCCCCCGAAAGAAGTTAAGATACAGTTACGCTTTCTCTTAACTGTATCTTAAGTGTTGGTTAATTCTAACGGATTTAGGAACAAACAGTTTGTGACTTATGTCACACATGCATCAAATTAATTCAATCAATCAGAATGGGAACTGGGTATTGCATCGCTTATCCCTTGATCGGTCAGCTTTAATCTATCGCAAGTCAGCCCATTTGCTGATAGCTTAACTTTGACAGCTCAAGCAAAAACTCAGTGTATGGCCTTGCTAAGTATAACTGCTTACCCCATTCCATCCTGACCTGATTATCTCCTCACCTAACAGGGTAATATATTTGAGTTTCCGTTGGTATCACTCCCTGACCCTACTCTAGTAAGGTTGGGGGATTTGTTATTATACTTGCCCTTAAAACACAGAATGGCTAATCGCCTTGCTAGCTTTCTAGCATCAACCATTAGCCTAAGAAAAGAAACTCTAGTGGGACTCATCTCAGCGATGAGTCCCTACTTGATCAGTCCCTACTACTTATAGTTTTTGATCGACTCTTCCACCAAAGGCATTACGTGATCAAGATCTTTCCATCCTAAAATTTCAGTGACTTTCTTTTCCAGATTTTTGTATGTCTTGAAAAATTCAGCAATCTCATCCAACCGATGGGGTGCTATATCTTCGAGAGTTTTTACCTCAGCGTAGCGAGGATCCTTGTCAGGAACACACAGAATTTTTTCATCCCGATCACCTCCATCGATCATTTCTAGCATCCCAATTGGTCTAGCGGTAATCACACAACCAGGGAAGGTAGGTTGATCCATTATCACCATACCATCAAGAGGATCACCATCATCTGCTAGAGTGTTAGGCACAAAGCCGTAGTCATAGGGGTACTGTACCGATGCATAAAGTACCCGGTCAAGGGCAAAGGCTTCTAGATCCTTGTCAAACTCATACTTATTTTTACTACCTGCGGGAATTTCAATTAAAACGTTGATCAGACCTGGTTTAGGTTGAGCAGGAATCTTTGATAAATCCATGAACTATATGTTTCAAAAAAACAGCAGATGTGGGTTATCTCATCTTTAGTGCTTAAGACATCTTAATAGCTGCTTTAATACTTACCAAAATAAATCCCATAGTTCAGGATTTTTTAGGTAGGTAGAATAGCCAACCGATCAGATTATCCTGAGCAGGGTGCCGTTCAATGCCAACTATATTGAACTACTAGCCCCGTGGAACATTGTGACATCTCACCGCAACTTTTCAAACCGCCATTCGACTTATAGTGTGTAATGTGTGTGTAATGTGTGAGTGATTGAGGAGTGAAGTCCGATGGGAGAGCTTCAGCAGAGGATTGGTATAACACCATTACAGTCGGAATCTGTCACACAAATCCTAGGGGATGATACTGACTGCCTAACTGACCCGTTTTATCCTGGATTACGCCAACGAGCCTGGGCCGAAATTGATCAAGTTGCTCTTCATCAGAATTTACGGCAAATACAGCAGCTTTTGCGCCATCCTACCCAACTAATGGCAGTGGTGAAAGCCGATGCCTATGGCCATGGTGCTCTAACCGTTGCCCGCACAGCAATAGAAGCTGGTGCTGGGGGGTTATGTGTTGCTACTGTCTCAGAGGGCATTCAACTCAGGCAAGGGGGAATTAAGGCCACTATACTCTTGTTGGGAGCGACTAATACCCCAGAACAAGTCAAAGCGATCGCTCACTGGCAATTGGAACCAACTCTTTGTAATCCTCAACAAGCTTTAGTGTTTTCGGAAACCTTGAGTGGTCTAAACCAAACCCTGCCAGTGCATCTGAAACTAGATACAGGAATGTCTCGCTTGGGAATGCCTTGGCAAGATGCTATCGAGTTTGTACGCTTAGTCCAACAATTACCTAACTTGGAAATAGCTAGTGTCTATTCCCATCTAGCCACTGCTGATAGTCCTGACCCCACAGTGATGAGACAGCAGCATGAAAAGTTTAAAAACGCGATCGCACAATTGCAGGCTGGTGGCATAACTCCACCCCGATTGCACTTAGCCAATTCCGCTGCTACCTTAACCGATTCAGCATTGCACTACGATTGGGTACGTGTCGGATTAGCCCTCTATGGTCTCTATCCAGCAGAGCATCTTCAAAATGTTATTCACCTCAAGCCAGTGATGCAGGTAAAAGCGCGGATCACCCAAATTAAAACTATTCCCCCTGACACTGGTATCAGTTATGGCTATCAATTTATTTCAAATCGACAGATGCGTATAGCAGTAGTCGGTATTGGCTATGCTGACGGTGTTCCCCGAAATCTTTCCAATCGCATGAATGTCATCATCCGAGGGCAGCAAGTTCCTCAGATTGGCGCAATTACTATGGATCAGCTCATGCTCGATGTTAGTGATATTCCTAATATACAAGTTGGGCAAATTGTTACCTTAATTGGACAGGATGGGGAAGAGCAAATCTCAGCAGATGAGTGGGCTATGGCTTTAGGCACCATTTCCTGGGAAATTATTTGTGGTTTTAAGCACCGACTACCCCGTGTAGTAGTAGGGTAAGCCGTCAGCGGTCAGCGGTCAGCGGTTAGCGGTCAGCCGTTGGCCACGCTAAGGGAACAGCGGTCAGCTTATTTTATTCAAAAGCACCTCAAATACCCTCTGATGAAAGCCGGTATGAATCCAGTGGAGAAGGCAGAAGCGAATCATCAGGTGCCTAAAAATCAGGTGGGGTACGTTTTTGCTGGTGATGACCTCAACGCTGTGCGCTGGGTA
>NZ_JAAHHS010000558.1 GCF_010692395.1 Moorena sp. SIO3H5 | reverse complement strand
AATGACCGATGGCAGTGGAGTTGGCGTGACAGTGAAATTTGAGGACAACAGCTCTACCTGGTTCTTTGAGGATGAATTGAAAGTCGTAGACTAGATTTTAGTAAAAGCGATCGCACCGAGGCACAAGACTTGCACTATGGCACGGATTCTAACATTTCTGGGTAAAGGCGGCACAGGTCGCACTACTGTGGCAATTGCTGCCGCTAAGCAGCTGTCGAGCCTCGGTCAACGAGTGCTACTGGTAGGACAAGACCCAAGTCCTAGCTTTGGACTGCTACTGGGGCTATCCCCAACGTCTGACCCGGTGGAAATAAGTCCTAACCTCCGGGTAGTACAGCTAATGACTACAGTACTACTGGAACGCAGCTGGGAAGATGTCAAAAAGCTAGAGGAGCAATATTTGCGATCGCCTACCCTAAAAAATGTCTATGGTCAAGAACTGGGCATCTTACCGGGGATGGATCATGCTTTAGCCCTCAACGCCCTTCGGGAGTACTACCAAAGCGGTCAGTATGACACGATCATCTACGATGGCACCTGCTCTCAAGCTACCCTGAGAATGTTGGGAATGCCAGAAATTATCAGTTGGTATAGTCGTAGATTTCGCCAAGTCATAGCAGATTCTGACCTGGGCAAAGCCATTTCCCCCTTTATCCAACCAGTCACTAGCGCCATCCTAAATGTGTCATGGACCAGTGATGACTTTGCTGGTGAATCAACGAATCAGGCCAACAACATGTTGGAGGATGGAAAAAATGCGATCGCAGATCCCAATCGGGTCGCATCCTATCTGGTCACTACCGATGACCCCCTAGCCATTGCCACAGCCAAGTATCTGTGGGGTAGTGCCCAACAAGTGGGTGTTACTGTCGGTGGTGTGGTGGTAAACCAAACCCCGGTAACCCCAGCAATAGAATCGGAATTTGCCCCTCTAGTCCTTAATGCTCTTCCCACTTCCCCACCAGGGGAAGATTGGCAATCCCTGATCGATGCCCTGCCAGATTTTAAACAGGCATCCCAGGCACCCAGACCTATGACTATCGACATTCCTGGTCGCAACGTTCGTTTATTCTTACCAGGTTTTAACAAAAAGCAGGTGAAACTGACCCAATACGGTCCAGAAGTCACCGTTGAAGCGGGGGATCAACGGCATAATATCCTGCTGCCTCCACAACTTAGTGGTCAATCCGTGAAAGGGGCTAAGTTTCAAGATGGCTATTTAATCATTTCATTGTAGGTAGTAGCTATGGCTGAAGAAAATCTAACTGAACAAAGTGCCAAAACCCGTCAGCTACTGGGTATGAAAGGCGCAGCTCCTGGTGAAAACAACCTATGGAAGATTCGCCTGCAGTTGATGAAGCCAATTACCTGGATACCCCTGATCTGGGGGGTAGTGTGTGGTGCTGCTTCCTCCGGTGGCTACACTTGGACACTCGAAGACCTTCTGATGGCAGCCGCCTGTATGTTGCTTTCTGGTCCGTTGATGGCAGGGTATACCCAAACCCTGAATGATTTCTATGACCGCGAAATCGATGCCATTAATGAACCATACCGTCCTATCCCATCAGGAGCCATCTCTATCCCCCAGGTGATCACCCAGATTGTGGTGCTACTCCTAGCAGGTATCGCTCTTAGCTACGGACTTGATGTTTGGGCTGGTCATGAATTTCCGACACTCACCTGTCTTACCCTAGGCGGTGCCTTTCTAGCCTATATCTATTCTGCCCCACCCCTGAAACTGAAAAAAAATGGTTGGCTGGGAAACTATGCTCTCGGTGCCAGCTATATCGCCCTTCCTTGGTGGGCAGGTCATGGCTTATTTGGTCATCTTAACGGGACTATTATGATTCTGACCCTGTTCTACTCCCTGGCAGGGTTAGGTATTGCAGTAGTTAATGATTTCAAGAGTGTGGAAGGCGATCGCGAATTGGGCTTAAAATCCCTACCGGTCATGTTTGGTGTTACCACAGCAGCTTGGATTTGTGTGGTGATGATTGATCTATTTCAAGCAGGGATTGCTGGTTATTTAATCAGCATTGATCAGAAGCTCTACGCTGCTATCCTCATCCTATTAATCATCCCCCAAATCACCTTCCAAGATATGTACTTTCTCCGTGACCCCCTGAAAAATGATGTCAAATACCAGGCTAGTGCGCAACCGTTTTTGGTACTAGGGATGCTAGTTGCTGGTTTGGCTTTGGGTCATGGAGCCATTTAAAATAGGGAACAGGGAATAGGGAATAGGGAATAGGGAATAGGGAATAGGAAAACGGAAATAGGGAATAGGGAAAAAATCCTGTGTACCTAACAAATAGCTATGATAAAGGCTATATATAGGGTTAAACCGGACTCGATCTGAAGGCTTATATGATGTTAAGCTAATCAGTTATGAAACAACGTAGCTTCCTTCTGGTAGGCAATATCCCTACTAATTCCCTGTTCCCGTCTTGATGCAGTCGCTCATGGGGGAAACCCCCAAGACCGCGCTGCATCGCTGTTCCCTGTTCCCGTCTTGATGCAGTCGCTCATGGGGGAAACCCCCAAGACCGCGCTGCATCGCTGTTCCCTGTTCCCTGTTCCCTATTACCTACTATTTATAAGTGTTCAACCGAGCATGATATTAGTACTTACAGTCAATCGGTCAACCAGGGTAAGAAGCGATCAAATCAAGGTTTTTTGGAAGTTCCCCACCATCAGGTTTGTCTAAGACTTGAATCTTGTAGCCCAAAGATTCTAACAACTGACAACATTGCTCATAGACAGGTCGTCCATGGATAGACAAGAAAATGGTAGGATGAGAACTTGCCAACAGAGATTTGGCACCAAGTAGAACAAACTTCTCATGACCCTCCACATCAATTTTGATGCAGTCCGGTACAGGAATTTCACCACTGGCAATCAGTTCATCTAAACTGACCATCTTGACTTGGAGTGTTCCTTGAGAAGAAATACCCCCCTGATAACTACCAGAAGTTTCTCTAAAGGATGCCATACCAGAGCGCTCTGAAACCGCTGCTGGCATAACTGTGGCATTGGTAATGCTGTTGATAGACAGATGTTTTCTTAAGTAACCAAGGTTTTGGGGTAGGGGCTCAAAGGAAAAAACTTTTCCCTTCTCACCGACTAGCACCGAAGTCAATAGTGTAAAGAAACCAGCGTGAGCTCCAATATCAAATACAGTGTTTCCTAATTTCAGAGTTTTCTCAAGCACCCGTTGGTTGTCATACTCATAAGTCCCTAACCAACAGCCGTTTCTCCCAGCACCAACTATCCATTTTTTACCGGCGAGCTTACCTAGCCAGATCGGCATTGTCATCTGAGGAGGAATTAGCCTTAAGGGCAAACGTAAAATCTGACCAAAGAGGCTTTTTCGGGAAATCTGTTCCAAATCCATAGTTTGATTACCTGATGAAGCTGAAAACTATTAGAGTTTCTATTGATAGAATTCCCGAAAGTTATGGTCAGGTAACAGCTTTACCGTTAGCTATCAGCGGTCAGCGGTCAGCGGTCAGCGGTCAGTGGTCAGCCGTCAGCCGTCAGTGGTCAGCCGTCAGCCTAAGGCTCACGCTACTTGAGGTGCTTATTTTATTCAAAAGCTAATAGCTGAATGCTGAATGCTGAATGCTGAATGCTGAATGCTGAATGCTGAATACTGATAGCTTACAGTTTAAGACTACCAGTATTGACAACAGGTTGTATATTTTGCTCAGCAGTCAAAACCACTAGCAAATTGTTAATCATTGCTGCTTTTGTTTCCTCGTCTAGCTGAATAATTTGGTTATCGTTCAGCCGCTTGATGGACATTTCCACCATGCTCAAGGCACCTTCGATAATTTCTTGACGAGCTGCTATTATAGCTTGTGCTTGCTGACGCCTTAGCATGACTTGGGCAATTTCTGGAGCGTAGGCTAAATAGGAAATACGACTATCAATCACCTCGACACCAGCA
>NZ_JAAHHS010000557.1 GCF_010692395.1 Moorena sp. SIO3H5 | reverse complement strand
AAATAGAGTTTCTCCCAGTTTCCTTGTATCCTGAGCATTGTTTAGTTCATTGGTGAGAACGGGTTGAAGCAGGGGGGTAATCTGTTCTAGTTTCTCCTGATATCGAAAGGGTCTAGAAGGTTCCCCTCTAGATTTATGCTGATTGTCCCACTTTTCTACCCTAACAAGTTCATTATTAGCGAGGCGAATACGAAAAGTATAGTAGGTTTTATCCATAGATTTTGGTTCTCAGTCACTGAAATTAAAAGCTAAATTACTTGAGGAAGGATTAAAGTCCATCTCTCAGAATCTCCGCGAGCAAAGCGGCTTGCTGCCTCGTTACCCTGTCCTAACAGGTTTTGGAAATTCTCTGATAACTTAACTGCTACGTCCTCTAGATTTGCCGTTAACCAGTTGATGTTAGTGTCAGCCCAAACTATGCCTTCGAGAGTAATCGATTCAGTTCCTTTCGGGACTTTAAAGACAATCGCAAATTTCGCTGTCCCGATTTTCTGTAACTCATTGTCCTGAATACGCCAGTGGCAACTAGAGTTCCCTTCACCATTGGTCAGGATTTCAGGATGACCGAGTTCGTATCGATAGGCGGGAATAGCAAGGAACGCCTTAAAATTATCGTTATTAGCAACATTTGCCTTTAGCTGACCCGGAAGCAATTCAGCCAGTTCAGTCGCCAACTGAGAACTATCCACTGCCATCGTCCAGTCTAGGTTGCCATTCAATCCCACTTCCATCCCGACACCAAAACTCATAACTGAGCGCCACTGTTGTGTGGGAAATAGACTTTGAATAATTGGCTCACGGCTTCCTTTCGGACTAAAATCCAACTGGCAGGTCAATCGCCAAAATCTAGCAGCCCGCTCTGGACGTAAATCGACAGTGAGTGTCATGGAATAGAAGTCCCACTCTGACATCTGTTGCTTGTAGATATCCTTCAGTTCAGTACCACTATTTTTGAATGTCTCCTCTGTAAGCTGAATTAATCTGTCTCTAGGATTGCCAAAACTGACCTTTGATTGACGCAGACTGTCAATAGCTTCTGCTCCTATACCCAGTTTTGTTCCACCAACTAACGTACCCTCCCACTTTTGCACTTCTTGAAACAGCTCAGATAATAAAGCCTCGGCCTCTTGTAGATTAGGAGGAGATAGTTCATTGGTCATCTTAGGCATCATTTAAATATTACTCAAAACTTCAAAAAGTCTTATAAATTAAAGTTGTTAAAATTATAGCTTTAGCAAAAAAAGAGATATAGCATTTATAAATACATCATGAAACCAAATGCTGATTGCTCATAACACCAAAAACTCCTCATAGGTCTTTCCTAATGATCCGAATTTACCTTGATAAATTCTATGTTTACATCTAAAATTAAATTATATAGCCACATTTTTTTTTAGCCACAATATAATTTGTACACAATTTTTATTAAATTCGGCTGAATAAGTCTTGCTGGAATAGGATTCAATAAATTGACGTCAACGAATTTGATGTCATTTCGTTTACCTTGATAGTGACTATTCTTACGGATATGGGTTGATTGGTATTTAGGACATGAAATTGCCTGATTTTCTCAATCATCCCGCAGTAATGCAACCCCAAATTAGGCTTTATTCTAGCATACCCTCTAAAAAATTCCTCCCGCGCTCTACCGTAACGTCAGCATCGGGAGGAATTTCAGCGGAATAATTAAATTGAGACCATAGGGTAATAGTTAAACCTTGTTTAACTACTGTTCGCCACACTCGCTTACCCCAAAGTTAGCTGTGTCTCTCTATAACTAAAACGATCTCACCAGGAAGTTTGTGACATTTTTTTCGACTTAGAGTCCTGTTTTCAGAACTTCCGCCGCTAAAATCCGGGGCCAGGTACAAACAGATTGGCCACTTTAAACTCTGTCGCTCCCACTTCCGACAGCGAGAACTGAATCGTGATGGGACGGGAAACACCTTTACAAAAATCCGGTTTCAGGCGGATGAAGGTAGCAATGGGAGGCTGGGATTTTGCCAATATGGTTGTGAAGTCCTCTTTCTGCGTGCAGCCGTTGCTCGTCACTAGGATCGTGACACCTTTTTCAGTGATGTTTATTCCATGCAATGGTTCTACCGTTGCTGCTAAAGCCGTGGGAGCTGTGACACAAAATACTGCCACTACAGCAAAGAGCAGGGTGGCCAGACCGAGTGCTAGTCTTGAGAGTGCTTTCTTCAACGGAAGAGCAGCTGGCTTGAAGCGGTTGAATGGTGTATTTAACATGATGTTTGAATTATTAATTTTCCGAATTTTGGCCTGATGTTAAAGGGACAGGACGGTCGAGATTATGGAGACCCTCAAGTCTGCCATCCCCTTAAGGCCGGGTCAATTTAGATTGAGCACTCGAAAAACTGAACCGTAGGGTCTCCTTCTGGCTTCTGTTCCGGACTTTGGAAAAGAGTGGAGTTCGGGTCTAGAAGTCCTACGCCATCCGCAATTCTAAGAGCAGGAATATTTGATTGTCAATAAAATATAAGATAATCAGAGATAATTACTCTTAAGTACAAAAACTGATGCTTTGCTTTTTGACAGAAAAGTACTAACAAAGGCAGTTGCGATCGCCTTTGGCGCAGCGAAGCTGATGGGCGAAGCCCCGCTTTCAGCGATCGCTTTTAGCGGAAGCTTCGCTTCATCGGCGTTCGCGTTCGCGCAGCGTCGCCTACGGCGAAAGCGTGGCCAAAGGCCTCAGCCGCGCCAAAGGCGATTAGCCCGAAGGGCGTTGGCTAGCGATCGGCGAAGCCGCGCCAAAGGCGATCGCATCCTTGTCAAAGCAATACCCTAAACCTTAATAAAATAGGTTAATTTCTAATCCTAACTTATTAGTTTCAATGATTTGCTAGATTAAGTAAACTGCTTGGTAAAATGATTCCTATCAGTGATACCAATGGGTGTAATGGTGTTTACAAATTCAAGGCAGGAAGTGATGCAGGGTGGTCTTATATCATGTCAGGATAATTACCCTTAATAAAAACCTTACCCATCTCCCGTTTCTCCCCATCTCCCCATCTCCCCATCTCCCCACACTCCCCTATCTTTTTCTATTTCCTATTCCCTGCGCACAGCGCTATTACTCACATGATCGCCAATCCAACCATCTCCTTGATGACCGCTCAAGAGTACTTGGTATGGGAAGACAAGCAACCCATTAAATATAACTTTATCAACGGTAAAGTTTATGCCATGACTGGGGGAACACTTCCCCACAACTCCATTGCCCTCAATTTAGCCTCTGCCCTAAAAATTCACTTACGTGGCAAAAGCTGTAAAGTTTTTATGGCAGATGCCAAACTTGGTGTATCAGCAAACGGGCCTTATTACTATCCCGATGTCATGGTAACCTGCGACCACCGTGACCAAAAGTCCCGCAAAGTGATTTATCACCCTTGTCTGATTGCGGAAGTCCTTTCCCCTGGTACAGAAGGTAGCGATCGCGGTAAAAAATTTAGACACTACCGCCGCCTTGATACCCTTAGGGAATATCTCCTGATTGATTCCGAAACCATGAGCATTGAATGCTACCGACTCAATGATAGAGGCAAATGGGAACTTAGCACTTACTTGATGGATGAAACCACAAAAGACGCAACAGAACCGGATGTACATATCACCAGCATTGACTTTAATTGTCCTCTATCCCAGCTCTATGAAGATGTTGAGTTTTTTGAAGACCAAGACGATTAATTACAGGTTAATGGTTAGCAAAAACTAATTTAGTTGCTGGTTTATACTAGCGCTATAGTTAAGTCATAGAAAGTATATAGTCACTAAACCAAGTTATCCCGCAGCACTTTATAGATGAGTGCTAGGGCGTGTTTTCAAACTATAACCACAAAAGAATGCAGGCGATCGTAATCATGGCTGTATAATTGGCAGCAAGTTTTTCATACCGGGTAGCGATACGTCTCCATTGCTTGAGTCGATTGATAGCC
>NZ_JAAHHS010000556.1 GCF_010692395.1 Moorena sp. SIO3H5 | reverse complement strand
CATTGGATGCATCAATCAATCCTGGAGATGTTCTGAGTGTGTCATTCGGGACTCAACAGCTAGGAGCGATCGCTATTCGGATTGTAGACTCTCCACCCCCAAACTTACCACGAGAAAAAATTAAGGACGTAGAGGAGGTGATCAGTCCCGGTTTCTTTCCAAGTTCCTACTGCCAACTGTTAGAGCGGGTGGCTCAGTACTACTGCACCCCTCTAATCCAAGTAATTCGGTCTGCCTTACCTCCAGGACTGTTAGGGCGATCGCAGCGTCGAATTCGCCTCAATTCCTCGGTTTTGCCTAAAGAGGCTCATGTCTTTGTCAATAATTCAGCCGCAAGTAAGATTTTGGAGATTCTCCAGGCTAAACCCAATGGAGATTACAGCTGGCAATACCTCCAACGTCAGGTAAAGGGGGCTAAAGCAGGATTACGTCACCTACTCAAGCGAGGTTGGGTGGAAAGTTATCTGGAAGCTCCTAAGCCAACTCGTCCTAAGCTCAAGAAAGCTGTGACTCTGGTGGCTGATATCAATCGGTCTAATCTGACTCGACGGCAACGGGAAGTCTTGGAGGTGCTACGCCGTCGTGGGGGGGATTTGTGGTTGAGTGAACTATCACAAATTTGTAATGTTAGTTCTTCAACTATCAATTCATGGGAAGATAAGGGATATGTGGTGATTGAGCCTAGGGAAGTATTGCGCAGTGCTACTTCACCAACCATGGCTACAGATGCGCCGAAAAACTTGACAAATGCCCAATCCCATGCATTAGACCTGATTAATAATATTGATGGGTTTGCCCAAGTGCTGTTGCATGGGGTGACTGGGTCTGGAAAAACCGAGGTCTATCTGCAAGCGATCGCACCAATCCTAGCGCAAGGGAAATCCGCTTTGGTGTTGGTGCCGGAAATTGGTTTAACTCCTCAAATAACTGACCGTTTCCGGGCTCGCTTTGGTGACAAAGTTCGGGTTTACCACAGTGCCTTGAATAAAGGGGAGCGCTATGATACCTGGCGACAGATGATCCCAGGTGAGCCACAAGTGGTGATTGGCACTCGTTCTGCGGTTTTTGCCCCTTTGCCCCAGTTGGGATTAATTGTTTTAGATGAAGAACACGACTCTAGCTTCAAGCAAGACCAACCCATTCCTACCTACCACGCTCGCACCGTTGCCCAGTGGCGAGCAGAATTAGAAAATTGTCCCCTTATTTTAGGTTCCGCTACTCCTTCGGTGGAAAGCTGGGTCAGTATTAAGGTGATGGGAGGAGCGAGAGATAGTCAGATCGATAGTGAAATTAATCCGCTTATTTCTTCAGCTCCTGAGGTTCAACCCTTCACCTGTTCACCTCCTCAGCATCCAGAACTTAACACGCATTACTTATCCCTACCGGAACGGATTCAATCAAGACCCCTGCCACCGGTGGAAATTGTGGATATGAGGCAGGAGTTAAAAGCTGGGAATCGGTCGATTTTTAGCCGTTCTCTCCAAGACAGCTTGAGACGACTAAAGGAACAAGAGAAACAAGGGATTTTATTTATTCCCCGCAGGGGACACAGTACCTTTGTGTCTTGTCGTAGTTGCGGTCATGTTCTGGAATGCCCTAACTGTGATGTTTCCTTGTCTTATCACTATACCCATGAAGGGGCTACTCAAGTATTGCGCTGCCACTATTGCAATTTCGGACAACTCCATCCCCGTAGTTGTCCAGAATGTAGTTCTCCCTACCTGAAATTTTTTGGTAGTGGTACTCAGCGGGTTGTTCAAGATTTGGCGAAGCTGTTTCCAGAGTTGCGAATTATCCGATTTGATAGTGATACCACTCGTACCAAGAATGCTCATCGCACTCTGTTAACTCAATTTGCTAATCGCGAAGCTGACCTGTTGGTGGGAACCCAAATGCTGACCAAAGGATTAGATCTGGCTCAGGTGACACTGGTGGGAGTAGTAGCAGCAGATGGATTACTGTATTTGTCAGACTATCGAGCATCCGAGCGGGCATTCCAAACCTTAACCCAGGTAGCAGGTCGTGCCGGTCGTGGGGATGACCCTGGTCAGGTGATTATTCAAACTTATTCCCCAGACCATCCTGTGATTCAGGCTGTCAAAACTCATAATTATCAGTCATTTATCTCCGACGAATTGGAACAACGGGCAGCACTGAACTATCCCCCTTATGGTGATTTGATTCTGTTGCGCATAAGTGGATTGGATCCTGTGGCGGTAGAGAAGGTCGCAGAGGATTTAGCCGACAGGTTAGATACTCCTGAAGCCGAGTACGATATCCTAGGACCAGCACCAGCCAGTGTGATCCGGGTGGCTCGTCGCTATCGATGGCAGATTTTGCTTAAGTTTCCTCCTACTGTGCCCGGAAAGTTACTGAATTGGAGGGAATTACAGGATATGTGTCCTCCAGATATTAGCTTGACTATTGATGTTAATCCCTTGAATATAAGTTGAAAATAGGTTGAAGGTTTAAAATAGGTTGAAGGCTTAAGGTTGAAAGTTGACAGTTGAAAGTTAGAAGTTGAAAGTTGAAAGTTATAGGAGTCGAAGTAAAGGTTAAGACCTATGGCGTTGCTGAATTGAAGTATGAATGCGGGATCGCCTGGTTTTGGTAAAGCCCCCTAAATCCCCCAACTTTGGGGGACTTTGATAATTTTATCCCCCCCAAAATTTGGGGGCGGAATTATACCCATAAATCTGCCTTGCCAGACATATTTCTGTTCCCGATTCCCGATTCCCGATTCCCAATTCTTAATTCTTAATTCCCTACTCCCTACTCCCTACTCCCTACTCCCTACTCCCTAATTTGTGAATACTCCCGCTCACGCCATCGTCAATCTCCTGATTTTAGGAAAAAAAAGAAAGCCCGAAAATAACTTCCCAATTGTGTTCGGTGCGATATTACCAGATTTGCCAATGGTAATTTTTTACATATATGAAAAATTAATCAGAGGAATTCCTGAAAACGTAATTTGGTCTGAATCCTATTATAACCCAAGCTGGCAAGTATTTTTTGATATTTTCAATTCTTTTCCATTGATACTAATAGGTGGGTTGTTAGCCTACTATTTTCGTCAAAGCTTTCTGATTGCTATGTTTGCTAGCATGGCTCTTCATGGGATTGGAGATTTTCCTGTTCATGCTGACGATGCCCATCGTCACTTTTTTCCTTTGTCAAATTGGCGCTTTGAAAGCCCTGTGTCTTATTGGGATTCTCGTCATTATGGTCATATTTTTACTCCCCTAGAAGTGTTGGCTGTTATAGTGGGATGCTTTGTATTGTGGAGACGCCACACTTCGATCACCGCTCGGATTATTATTGCGATTGTACTTAGTGTTTATTTTATCTATGGAGTTTATGCTGTCTTAGTTTGGGGTTAATAGTTAAGCTATCAGTTTATGCGCTACGCGCACGCGTGCGCGTTCAGCTATCAGTTATCAGCGGCGTTGCTGAATCAAGGGTTGGTTTTCGATTAATCTGACAGTTTTATCGAAGGGTCATAGAACCTATCCTGACAGTTCTACTCACCTTCGTTACCTCAACATCCTGACTTTGGGCAATTAATACACGGTTAGCTGCCTTGAAAAAGTCAGAAATATTGGCTATACTTCTGACAAAATATATTTCGTGAACTTTATAGTCATAGCTTTCGTAAGATGCAGGGTATAGCAAAAAAAATCCTGAACAGAGTTCGTGGTCATGGTCGCGGTGCTTGGGTCTGCACACCCAAAGATTTTGTAGATCTCGGCAGTCGTGATGCTGTAGATAAAGCGCTATCTCGTCTGGTGAAACAAGGATTTTTGCGCCGCGTTGGTCGCGGTTTATATGACTATCCACGCACCAGCAATATCTTGAAGCGTCCTGCCCCACCCAACATTGATGCCGTTGTGGAAGCTCTGGCACGTCGGGATGGTATATCAATCATGCCAGATGGCATTGTTGCAGCTCACCAGCTAGGTCTGAC
>NZ_JAAHHS010000555.1 GCF_010692395.1 Moorena sp. SIO3H5 | reverse complement strand
ACTACTAATAAGGCTACAGATGTGGAAACTCCCATGGCGGTGAGATTAAGTCCACTAGACTTTCTGGTAGGAATAGTAGGCATAGAGGGATAATAAATTTCCTCTGTTTCCTCTGTTTCCTCTGTTTCCTCTGTTTCCTCTGTTGGAAGAGTCTCTGCTCCAATTGGCTCACCCAGAGTATCGTCAGTTGTTTCCTCTGTTTCGTCTGTTTCCTCTGTTGGAAGAGTCTCTACTCCAATTGGCTCACCCAGAGTATCGTCAGTTTTTTGTTTGTAGGGGTTTGGGGATGTTGGTGGTGCTGAAGACATTGATAAGTTTATAGATGATTTAGAACTAGTTAAGGAATGGAGTGCCTCCAAAACCTGATCAGCAGACTGGTAACGGTCTTTGAAGTAATAGCGCACCATCTGCTGAATAATGGCAGCGAAATCTTTAGTGACTGTGGCGTAGTCCTGCCAAAGGGCTTCTCCGGTTAATGGGTCTTCTTCTAGGTGTAACGGTTTGAATCCTGTAAGTGCCTCAATGGCAATCATCCCTACAGCATATAGGTCACTACAGGGACGAGGTTTACCGAGAACTTGCTCTGTTGGTATATACCCGAATGCGCCCAAAGCGGCTATGGCACTAAATTGAACACCAACTAATGGTGTCCGCACTTGCTTAATACCGCTAAAGTCAGTTAAAACTAATTTCCTATCGTCTGATCGTCTGATCAGATTGTCTGGCTTGATATCACCATGAATCACCCCTTGGCCATGGACAAATGCCAAAATCTCTAAAACCTCTTGTAGCAGATTGATTACTCTGCTTTCACTCCAAGGTTGATTGAGTTCCTGACTCAGGGGTCGTCCAGGGATGAAATCTTGAACTATGTAGAAGCTATGGTCAATTTCTAGGCAATCTAAAATTGGGGCAACTTGGTCATGCTGACAGATAATCTCCAAAATTTTAGTTTCACGATGAAATATATCTTGTGCAGCTTGCCAGGAGTCAGTATCATCAGTAACAGGACGGAATTCTCTAACAATACATTCGGGATTTCCGGGTCGGTAAGTGTCTAGCGCAATACAAGTTTGACCCCAGCTCAAACGGTTAAGGATTTCAATAACTTGATAACGTCCATTGATTAACTGTTCTGGTCCTGCTCCTGGGCTAAACGCTAATCTAGACATACGCTTTTTACTAACCGCTTACGTTGATGTTTGCTGTAAAAGTGTTGATGGTGCTTCCATCGCAAGGAGAGGAATAGGCCGAAGGTGGCTAAGAATGGAAGAATGGAAGAATACAGTATTTATGATCTCCCTGATCGGAGCTATTTTCTCTATCTCCCCGTCAGACTAGATACTATTCCGTTAGAGACTCCTCTGTGAAAAGTCACACTTAATGTATTCTTCAGCCATCAGCTACTCGATCCGGATGCTCAGAAACAAGCTCTGTGCCAAGGGCTGATGGGATAATCAGGTGATGGGATAATGGGGTGATATGTAGTATTCTTTTTTCGATTTCATATTACTGTTGGCATTTTTGCCTTTATGCTGGAGAAGGGGCGATAGTAAGACAAGCATGACCATTCATCAAAAACAATCAATCCAAATTGCTGTTGTTGGAGACATTCATCAACTGTGGGAAGCGGAAGATGCTATAGCTCTTGAGCAGTTGGGTGTGGATCTGGTCTTATTTGTCGGGGATTTCGGCAATGAGGCGGTGGATATAGTCCAGATGATAGCTGCTATTGACCTACCCAAGGCGGTGATTATGGGAAACCATGATGCTTGGTATACTGCCTCGGAATGGGGAAGGAAAAAGTGTCCTTATGACCATGAAGTAGAAGATAGGGTACAGCAACAGTTGGACTTACTGGGGTCAACCCATGTGGGTTATGGTTACCTTGACTTCCCAGATTTAAATCTCTCTGTAGTTGGTGCTCGCCCTTACAGTTGGGGCGGCCAGAGTTGGCGAAATAAGAAGTTTTACAGGGAACAGTATGGGATTAATAGCTTTTCTGAATCAGTGGAGCGCATTGTAGCAGCAGTGGGTAGTGCGGCTTACGAAACGGTAATCTTGATCGGTCATAATGGTCCGACGGGACTAGGTGAGCAAGCAGAAGCTCCCTGTGGTAAAGACTGGTATCCTGCTGGTGGTGATCATGGGGACCCGGATTTGGAAGATGCGATCGCAAAAATCTATTCCTTGGGTAAAAACATTCCCTTAGTCACCTTTGGTCATATGCACCACATCCTCAAGCACACCAAAGACCGACTACGAACTAAGATTGTTACTAGTCCGGAAGGGACTGTATACTTAAATGCAGCCAGTGTCCCTCGAATTATCGAAACCGATACAGACCGATTGCGGAATTTTTCGATAGTGTCTCTCAAAGGCGGTATAGTGGATAAAGTATCCCTGGTTTGGGTGGGTAAGGATTACTCGGTGGTATCTGAAGAATTGCTTTACCAGTCTTCTGAAGCGTTGCTGGTATAAAACTAAGTTATATAACTTTTTTATATAACTTTGTAGAGATGGTCGCCATCCGAGCCCACGGATTGTTAATATAGATTTGCCCGGAGAGGTGGCAGAGTGGTCGATTGCACTCGACTTGAAATCGAGCGAGCCGAAAGGCTCCGGGAGTTCGAATCTCCCCCTCTCCGTTTTGAATTTGTTTACAGAAAAAAGTTGAAGGTTGACGGTCAACCCTCAACTTTTTTCTCTTGATGGAATAGGGAGTAAGGAAGGTAGGTTTAAGTAGGTTCAGTTGGTAAGCACTGTCCACCCTAAGATTCATGACAATGGTGCAAGATCTCAGTTTATGTAGGTTTAGTTTGCTCCATTGGACATAAATCCCATTACTAGGCTGTCCGGAGCCAGGAAATGACTCAAATGATAAGCCCGTTCTTCAGTCTTGAGCAAGATTTTCTCATAGAGATAGCGGGTGGCTCGATCGCCCAGGCTTTCTGTTTGAGCAGCTTGACTGCGTACTAACTGAATGATTGACTGCTCAGCTGCTAAGTCATGCTCTACCATCTGGCGAGAGTTGTAAACTCCATCAGATTCAGGAGTGAAGCAGCACAATTCAGCTAATTTGGCAAAACTAGTAGCTGGAATTCCTCCTAGTCCATTCAAACGCTCTCCTAAGTCATGGACATGCTCTTGAGCATCGTCGTAGCTTTCTTCAAAGAACTTATGCAAGGAGTAAAACTCTGCTCCTTCCACAACAAAGTGGTGCTTTTGATATTGCAAGTACAACCCTTGGAAGCTAGCTAAAGCTATGTTTAATCCTTCACAAACTGGGGTGGTAACGTTTTTTTCCAGCAAAATTGGATTGTCAGCAATGTCACCAAAGGAGCGTAGTAGACCCTGAGTTGTAGACATAATAGTGTTCTCCTTTCGTTTTCATTAAGTGTGCCTTATTGCCAGGCTTTTAAGTAGGCTAACACATCTAATCTTATTTAATCTAGACTCCCAAACGTCGCTAACAACACAATTTTTAACTTTTTCAGAATCTCTATTGAGGATTATTTGTGATAAATTAGTTGAGATAGATTATCGATTACTCTCAACTCGGTGAACGGGATTTGTTTTGGTAAAATCTGCTTAAACCCAGCACATTGGCAAGATTCATTCCACAAGGATGGCAATTTTTAAGGTTGATTAAAGAAAAACAGTTTTCCTAGAGGTAAATAACTATGTCTAAGTTGAAAGAGCCAGTCTCAGAGTTCAGTGTAGTAGGACAGTTATTAGACTTTGTCATTAAAGATGGCTATAAAATCAAGTATTTAAGAATTACTGTTTCAAATATCGAATATTGGATTAAGTTATCTAAACCTCTCAGAAAGAGCTTGGATCCAGCCATTATCCCTGGGGCGTGGATTGAGGTGAGTGGCACCAGCAAACTAAAGCGCAAAACTCGAAAACTTATACTTAAAGCCTATGAGGTGAGCCTTGCTGCTCCCCCCAGATCGTCGAGAAGG
>NZ_JAAHHS010000554.1 GCF_010692395.1 Moorena sp. SIO3H5 | reverse complement strand
CAATAGCCATTCTTCATTGGAGAGATGATAATTAGTAGCATGGGAACCAGGAACTGTATTCGTCCCAAGTGCTTGTCCAAAGTAAAAATTAATTAGGGTAATCAATACCAACAGGGGAATGTATTGGATTTGTAATGAAGCATAAAAGATTAGACTGCTAATTACTAAAACCAAAAGTTTTAGTTTGGGAGAACCTGTGGCACCTGTAGAACGTTGCAGCAACCAGTAGATTCCCAAAACTGCTAACAAGAAACAGCTGTAGGTAATCGAAATAAATGACATAAAGATAAAGGATGAAGGATGTTCCCCTGATACCGTTACGGTAGGGTAGGCTGAAGGGTTAATATCGTTTTCGTTTGAATATTTATAGCGGTTTGCCTAGCGGTGCGACCCCGGTCGGGTTTCCCGACAAGCGTGAATGCGCACCAAGAGAATGGTTGCGTATAATTACAAATCTTGACTACTGACTACTTGTTGTTATTGTAATTAGGAAAGTTGGCAAACCGCTATATACTTTATATACTTATTGGGTGTTTGTCAATTTAAAACTGATTAATAATTAATGATTAATCACTAATCACTAATCACTAATCACTAATGACCAAGGCATCATTGGATCTTTAGCCAACTGGTTAGAAACTTGGTAAGCACCATAGCGGTTGAGATGGCTGGGGTCTGAAAAGTAGTCATGTTTAGTTAGCAACATTTTATTGAAATCTCGGAAAATCAATCTCCCTTCTAAATCAAAATTGTACATGTATCGCTGAAATTGTTTCTCATATTTTGTCCGAACTGGATCTAAATATTCTTTAGTCAGGGGTAGGTTGAGCATAACGATACTAAGGTCATGCTTCTGGGCAAATTCCATCAAATTTCTTAGGGCTTTGTCTTGCTGACCTCCTAGCTGAAAATACCGATAATCACCATCATAAATACCGGGAACTTTAGGATGTTTCTGGTAGTAGGTAGCGGTGTTAAAACGAGTTGACAGGGGCAGGAAGCCATCAAAGTCAATTTTCCAGGTTGGTGATAATGTATTTTCAGGCTTTTTGGCAGTCTCGTTTGTGTCTGGTTGCAGGAACTTTTCTAGGTCAACAAACTTTTCCTGTAACAAAGATTTGAGCTGGCTTCGGTGAGGATAAGTTAACGAAATTTTTGCTATTGACTGATTTAGCCAGCCACTAATGAACTGATAACTATCATTCAAAACCTCTAGAGGTTGGTCTGTCGCATCTGTCGGTAATGGCGGTTCTTTAGTGCGGTTCGGAAAAACTCCTGCCATTAGAGCTTGGTAGCCTGGTGATGCGATAATTGAGTTGTAGGTAGCATCCACTCGACCATTGTTAAAGGCTCTGACCCCATCAGCCCAAATTATCAATTTAGGCAGTTGGTCCGGAGTTAAGACGCGCCGAACCATGAAGTCTACTACCTGAGCTGTGGCACCATTAACTCCAAAGTTAAAGACGTCAATGTCAGGATAGCCCTGTTCTTCTAAGGCATCTTGGAGGGCAATGGGATCGATTCCCCGCATGGCCCTAGAACTCCCCATAATCAGTACATCAGGGATACCACTCTGAAGCAGGCGTTGTTGGTACAGAGCTAGCTTTTCATCTAACATCTGGTTATTGAATGAAGGATTGGGCGATCGCGCTGCAGCCAGCATGGCTGCCATGGTGGCATTGCCGTTTTCATTCATAATCACCATGGTATCCCCAGGAGCAGTAAACCCAGAGGTGTTGAAGTTTTCAGCCCCGAGACCCGCCCCTTTCTGCAAAGATAGTTGGGGCAAAGCAATGGGTTTCGGTGGTGAGTGAGTCACTGCCTTTACTTCCGCTGAGGGTGAAGCTTGAGACTGTAGGAGCTCACTAAAACGCCAATCTGTGATCAGTGTTAGTAGTAATCCTGCTACGCCCCATACCATGGCTACTGTGACGCCTTGGATAGATAATTTCCCCTTGGCCTGTCTCTTGTCTGAGAAGGCTGCCATGTCTTGGTTTTCTACAGTGGGTACAAATAGCTGAGAGTAGCATAGCAAACGCTGGAGTATGTAAACTAGACCATCAACTGCTCCTTTTAAACCCTGGTTGAGATCCTCGTGGGTTAGATCACGACGCAGTACTGGTTCGCCACTGGGAGTTACCAAATCACTCAGGTAGGCATCTGAGGCAGCAAACTCTGGGGTAGCTTCTGGGACTAGACGCTGTCGATGAACAAAATCAGCTCCATAGTTCCAGGAGGGGGAGGTAGCACCAGCCCGACGTCCATAGAGCCGCAAGCCAGTAATTTCCGACATAGCCAGCTGTTCTAGGAAGCGGGTAATTTTTCGAGTGATCTGAGATTTTCGAGGACAGACCGTTGCCTCGCTCATGATGTGCAACAAGTCTTGTTTACGGCGAATTTTTACCCTTATTCCACCTGTTACCAATCGTTGGTCAATGTCGGGATTGAGTAAGCGTTCCAACAAAAAGGTCAAGGCATCGTGATGCCCTGTTTGAGCTAAGGAATAGGTCGATTCTCCTAAACTTTGGTGGTCTGCTCCTGGTAAGTTGAGCCAATGAATCCAGGCTGGGGATTCGGTTTCTGGCAGTAAGGAATTGTTGACAGCTTGATCATTTTTTCCCAAGCGGGGTTGGAGAGACTCAGCTTGCTGAGACAGTAAGCTTTGACTAGGGAACTGATTTGAGTCTACACCATAAATAGTGGCACCCTGGATTCCTTGAGGAGCAATTAAATCTAGTACTGAGGCAATGGCACTGACTACTGTTTCTTTTTCTGGGGCAATAGTTTTCCGGCGGTGGATAAAGCTACAAAATACATGTAGGGTGCTTTCTTTAAGAATGGCTCGAACGGTTATTCCCACCGCTGCCAACCCCTGATTTAATAACCGCTGGATTGCTTCTACATCTCCCCAACGAGCCCATTCCTTAAGGACTTGTTCTGGAGGGGTCAAATCCACTCGCTGCTTCCAATCAGGAGTGGCTTCGCCACTTACCTGAAAGCAAATGACGGCATCTCGAAACCCTTGGAGTTGCAAGGAATGTAACCGGTCGATGATTGGCTCAGATAGTAAGGAGGGATCGGGGCTGTAGTTAGAATTACAAATTATCCAGAGCCGTCGGTTAGGGGGTGAAGGGTGAAGCTTAGAACTTGCCCTTGAAAATCTTCTAGCTTTGGAATCTTGGTTTTGGATCCGGACTTTAACACTGACACCTAGGTAACTGAGAGATTCACTGAGATAACGAGCGATCGCATCTGGTTCTCCAGAACGGGCAAGACTTTCGTTTGAGACAGTTAGGTCCGCATCAGTGGTTATGGCGTCGAAAGACGTCTGGGATGATTGGTTAAAAGCATGAGTGGCATCATCGGTCGGTAGTTTAATAGCAATTTGCTTAATCCAGTCTGGACGCTTCTGGCCCACTCGACGCCCATAAACAATTATTTGATAGATCGGGTTTGCTAAGTCTAGGGGAAACTGAACTTCTCCCTGTTGCAGTTTCAGGGATTTGATAAGGCGGTTAACCACCTTATTGGCTTCTACTCCCTGAGGGTGTTCACACAGAATGTGTAAATTGTTGCCTCGCAAACGGATTCGTATGGATAACCCAGGTTGCTTAATGGCACAATAAGCCCACTTGGTAAGGGAGGACGGAGGAGCTTTTGGGAGACGCTGATCGACATCCAACATCACAAATTGATTAACTGGACTGCTAACGGACGACTGATTTCTTCATATCTTAGATGCTCGCCTGAATTTAAGCACAATTTTGTGACATACTCCCGAAGCTGCCCTAACGGGAAAGCGCGGGCTTCTTTCCAACTCCACCCATTGGTTCGGATACTCAGAAATTAAACTAAGCCATTGGGTCACCCCTCTGACTCGTCTCCAAAACCGGACGTGAAAGTTTCCCTTCATCCGGCTCCTCGCGACGGAATCTCTTGTCAGTGGTACCTCTACATTAGAAAGGATTCTC
>NZ_JAAHHS010000553.1 GCF_010692395.1 Moorena sp. SIO3H5 | reverse complement strand
CGCAACCAATACTGTTAGGGATGGGACGTAGTTGTGTATCAACAGGAGAAGGAGTGTGGTTGCCATCACTGCGAAAGGGAGTAGATGAGTGGGAGTCAATGTTGTGTAGTGTAGGAAAGTTGTATGTAGAAGGAGCAGAGATAGACTGGTTAGGAATGGACAGAGATGGTAGGAGGCAGAAGGTAGTATTGCCGACTTATCCGTTTCAGCGGCAGCGTTATTGGATAGATACTGCCACAAATCTAGACCAGGGGACTATGAATGAAAAGTCCTCAAGTTTAGTTGTCAACCTACTAAATCAGGCTGATACAGTAGGACTAACTCAGGAGTTAATTCAGACTGAACAACTGACAGAAGATGAGCAAATATTTTTACCTAAAATACTGGAAATTTTAATAAATAGACATCAAGAATATTTTCAACCTCAATCCAATGTAGTTGTTGAATATTATGATGAATTAGTTGATTTTGAGAATGAAGGTGAAAGTTTAATTTTAAATTATATCCCTTTGCCAACAATTATTCGAGACTTTTCATGGCTTTTAGAAATAACATCAGAAAAAAAATATGCTAAACTTATTAAAATTGCCCAACAAGAAACTAGAAAGATAGGTTGGAGAAAAGTAGATTTTGGCTCCTGTAAGAAAGTTCTCGATATTGGTTGTGGACATGGCACTGATTTAATAGATCTAGCGCTGAAGTATGATAGCCTCGAGCTGTGTGGTTATACAATATCAGGCGCTCAAGTAGAGCTGGGCAATCGAAAAATAAATGAATTTAACCTAGAGCAACGAGTCAAAATCCTAAATCAAGATAGTTCAAAGGATGAATTTCCCGACAACTACGATTTGATGTATGGATTTGAAGTAATCTGTCATATAAGGAACAAAAATAAACTGTTTTTAAATATCGGCAATCACTTAAATAACAACGGTTATTTTGTTGTTGCAGATTTTATATCAAATGCATCATTTGCGATTGATTATGATGCTCACTCATCTTATCTAATAACTAAACAAGAATGGCTGAATCTACTCTCAGAAAATCATCTGAAAGTAATTGACTATGTAGATATTAGCCCGGAAGTTGCTAACGGTCTCTACGATTCAAATTTTCAAGACAATTTGGAATATGTCTGTAAAAAATGGAATTTTACAGAAAATACAATAGTAGGCTTTCAGTCTTATCAAAACTTGTACAAGATGCTTCGTAAGGGCTTAGTAAGCTATGTAGTACTTACTGCCCAGAAACAAAATGATCTGCCAGCAAATGAAATTTATCAACTCAACCAACAAAAACTTGAGACTCCTCTATATTTCTCTGATGTTTCTTTTCAACAACTTTTTTATGAAGTTAAATGGCAACTTCAGCCTGGTAATAAAAAGCAGCTAGCTAAAACAAAAGATACTGTAGTAGGAAATTGGCTGATCTTTAGTGACACAGGGTGTGTGGGTCAAGAATTACGAAAACTATTGGAAAAAAATGGCGATCGCTGTTTCATGGTTTTTCCTGGTAAAGCCTACAAGCAAAAGGAGATAGATAGTTGGGAAATAAACCCATCTCATCCAGAGGATTTTGAGACTTTGTGCCAGCAGATAATAACAAATACTCAGGGGGATTGGAAGGGAACTATACATCTGTGGAGTATAGAGACTCCATCATCATTACAACTGAATATATCCGATTTGGAGCAAGCTCAACAATGGGGCTGTGGCAGTGTATTACATTTGGTGCAAGCTTTCCTAAAACATCCTAACTTTTTCTCACAAAAACTTTGGCTGGTCACTAGAGGTTCTCAGCCTGTGCTATCAGAGACAAAGGCAATGGCCGTAGCTCAAACTCCAATATGGGGATTAGGTCGAGTGTTATCCCTGGAACATCCTCAGTTGTGGGGAGGTTTACTAGACTTAGATGTAGAGGCTTCTACAAACGAGGTGGAAATGCTTCTAGAGTACATAACAGATAATCAAGGGGAAGATCATCTAGCTTTTCGTTCTGGCAGAGCTTATGTAGCTCGTTTAGTAAAACAACTCCTACCAGAATCTCCGCCAGTTTTATTGAATGATGATGCAACTTACTTAATTACAGGAGGGCTGGGCGCTTTAGGATTACAAACAGCTCAATGGATGGTATCCAAGGGCGCTCGCCATCTGGTTTTAGTCAGTAGAACTCAACCCTCACAGCACAAGCAAGCAACTATCAGTCATTTACAACAGCAGGGAGCAGAAGTAGTTGTAGCTCAAGCTGATGTCTGCAATCCTCAAGAACTTTCAAGAGTCTTTGAGCAAGTAGAAAGTTCCATGGCACCAATTAAAGGGATAGTTCATGCAGCAGGTGTGGGAACCATTAACCCAATAGAACAGATGGAACTGTCTGAGTTAGAAGAGGTAATGGCTCCCAAAGTTATTGGTGGATGGATACTTCATCAACTAACTGAAGACAGAAATCTCGACTTTTTTGTGAGTTTCTCTTCAATATCAGGAGTATGGGGTGCAGCAGGTCAGGCTCACTATGCAGCATCGAATCATTTCTTAGATGGGCTAGCTCATTACCGTCAAGCCAAAGGATTGCCTGGTATGAGTATCAACTGGGGACCTTGGTCTGGTGCTGGTATGGCAAGTGAAGAGGAATTGAAAAAACTGAGCAAAAGAGGCATTAAACCTCTATCTCCTGAACAAGGAGTAGCGGTTTTGGAGCAGTTGTGGACAAGTGGGATGAGCCAAATAACAGTAGCGGATGTTAATTGGAGTCTATTCAAACAACTATACGAAGTTGGAACAAAACGTTTGCTTCTCGAAGAAATTGGCTCATACTCCCAAGATGATATATTATCTCTAGAACAAAACTCCCATATCTTACACCAACTTCAAAAAGTCTCAAATACTGAACGAAAAGAACTTTTAACTGGTTACATTCAAAGGGAAATCAACAAACTACTAGGATTTTCAAAATCCAAGTTTCAAGATCCAAAATTAGGATTTTTTGAGATGGGTATGGATTCTTTGAGGGTTGTTGAGTTAAGAAATATGTTGAGTTCTAACCTGAATTATTCGATTAGTACTGCTACATTTTTTGATACCTCTAATATCCAAGAGCTAGCTGAATATCTAATTAACGAAATTTTCTCAGAGGAGCAAAATCCAAAAGTTGATGTTGGAGATAGTCAAAATACAGATGTAACGAACAAAGTTCCTCCAAATCTTGAAACAGAACCTGAAGAGGAAATTGATAATGCAATTGCAGAAGAATGGAAAGAAATCCAATACCTACTAAGGGAGGAAAGCTGAAATGAAGGATATTTATAAAACAACACAGCAAACATTTTCATCTAAACAGTTACTTCAAGGTCTAAAAGAAATGCGAACTAGACTTGAAGCAGCAAATAAAGCGAAAACTGAGCCTATAGCTATCGTGGGTATGGGATGCAGATTTCCTGGTGGAGCTAATGACCAGTCTACATATTGGCATCTGTTGCATAACGGCATAGATGCGATTGCACAAGTGCCACCCCAGCGATGGGATGTGAATGCATACTACGATCGAGACCCAGAAACTCCTGGTAAAAGCTATACCAAAGAGGGTGGATTCATCACAGATGTCGATCTATTTGACCCTCAGTTTTTTGGTATTTCCCCAAGAGAAGCAGTCAAGTTAGATCCACAATATAGATTACTTCTAGAAGTTACCTGGGAAGCATTGGAGAATGCTGGACAAACATGGCAAAAGTTGAGAAATAGCCCGACTGGTGTTTTCATGGGTATTTGTACGGACGACTATGCTCAACTAAGTATGCAGCTAAATCAAGATGCAATAGATGCTTACTCAGGTTTCGGTACATTGAGGTGTATGGGTGTTGGGCGTATTTCTTATTTGTTGGGTTTGCAGGGGCCAAATATACAAATAGACACAGCTTGTTCAACTTCTTTAGTTGCAGTCCATATGGCTTGTCAAAGTCTGCGTTCAGGAGAGTGT
>NZ_JAAHHS010000552.1 GCF_010692395.1 Moorena sp. SIO3H5 | reverse complement strand
CTCTTGTTTGAGTTTGAATACTAGTTTCCAGAACACCATCAATTTCTACCAGAGGCATTCCCCAAGCTGTAGATCCTTTAGTTGCCAAAATTGTGATCCTGTGACCCCGATTAATCAATTCCGTAGCAATGTTACGTACAGTCAACTCAACTCCACCACCTAACCCTGAACCCAACGGACCAACTGGGGTGGAAATTAATAGCAATTTCAGGGAATTTAATTGGCTCATTAATTTAACATTAACCCTGGTAATTTTTGATAATTACAACTATAAGTATAAACTTAAAATTAATTAATCAAACGTTGACTTCAAAACGTTGATTTTAAATAAATTAAAGCACAGTCAGTAAAGGTTACTCAATTTTTATTAAATTTTAACGATTATAGCAAGGTAAGTAAAGGTTATTAACTTTTATTATCTGTTCTGAATTTCCCTAACTAGTCGCTATTATATTCGTAATGGTTTGACTGATTTTCTGATGAATTAAGATAATTTTGTGCTGGTGGCAAACTATCCAAATTAGCGGGAGGGCGCATTTTATTAAACTGATCGATTGCCCATTTTGCAGTTTCTCGCACTTCGGAATCAGGGTCATCCGTAGCGTGACGCAACATCTGCAAGACTTGATTTAGTAATTCATAAATTTGCGTTGCATCCCGAATCGCATTTTTCCGCACTTGGGGGTTGTCATCCTGCAAAGAAATTGCTAGGGCTTTGTTAATCGGTTTGAGGGTTTTGGTGCTAATTTGGGATAAGGCTTCCAAAATCAAGCCACGCTGCTTAGAATCAGAATCTAGCATTAAGTTGACTAGGGGCTTTACTGCCCTAGAATCACCCTTTTGGGCTAATTCCCAGATAGCTTGTTGTCGTTTTTGTGGGTCTGGGTCTTCTAATTCTCTGATTAATTCCTCGACGATACTAAATTTAGTCAGGCGAGTGGTCTTTTTGACATGTAAGGAATCACCTAATGACTGAGGTTGGGGATTGCTAGGATTGGCGACATCATAACTAGCGCTATGGTTATAATCCCTTTGAGGATGGTGGTTTTGGGAGTCAGTTGACACTTGGACTTTGAGGTTATTGACTCTAGAATCTTGTTTACCTTGATTTTCTGTGGAGGGCGCTAATTGTGAGTCTACGGGTCGTTTTGGTTTAGTCAACCACTTGAATAGGAAAAAACCACCACCAGCCAAGATGACAGCTGGGATAATCAGCCAAGATGACAGGCTCTTTTCCTCGGTGGAAGGTTCCGTAGTAGTCGGTTCGTCTGGGACTGATTGACCTGAGTTTGGAGCTGGACTCGTGCTGCTGGTTGTCGTCTTAGCAGCGTAGGCTTGCTCTAATTCCTTCCTAGTAACCGAATCAACAATACCCAGTTTTCTCAATCTAATAGATTCTTGGAATAAAGCAACTGCTTTCTCTGTATCCTCACCATAAACACCATCTTCAAGCCCATCGTAGAAGCCAAGATGCTTGAGCTTGGCTTGCACAAGAGCCACCTCTTTGCCCCGACTCCCTTTGAGCAGAATTGGCTGGTCAGTTTCTGTGGCAGAAGTGGGAGATTGAGCGATTAGCAATGGCTCAGGGACGTTCTTAGGTGAAAATGCGTTCGCGTAGGGGTTCCTAAGGAACATCGCTTTTTCTAATTTCACCGCTAGGCTGGGTGCTGGGAACCAGCCTAGGCAGTTCAAACATGTAGCAACAAGTATGATAGACCAATAGCGAGTCATAAACTTAAACAGGACTCGAATGTGAACGCCAATTCTAGCTTACGCACTTAACACACAACGCTAAATCCCACGTGCTTTAGTCGTTCGACCAACAGAATTTCAGCTCGATTAATGTCAATTATATCCAATCAGATCAACCGCTAGGTTTTTGCTAGGATAGTACTACCTTCAATCAGGCTCACTGGTTGTTTCCACTCGCAGTTTATGGCTCTAGCTAGCCGCTGTTGTTTGCAAGCCTTGCTTTGATCCGAGTTGCTATTTGTTCGCGCTGATTGACTAGATAAATGCTGAGCAATGTCAGGCAAACACCAGTCCACTGTAGGGAACTGAGTACCTCAGACAACACTAAATTCCCAAATAGCAGGGCAAATACTGGTGTCAGAAAGGTTAAGCTACACAGACTAGTGAGATTGCCCTTGGAGGCAAAGTAGAAGAATATACCGTATGCGATCGCACTCCCTAGAACGGTGGAGTAAGCTAATGCGATCCAGCCAACTCCATCAATATTCACCCATTGCTGGGATTCTATGACACTAGAGAGGGCAAATAACGGTAATCCTCCTAGGATCATGTGCCAACCAACCGCAGCAACTGGGTCAGCGTAGCGGCTGATAATGGGAACCATTACTGTTCCTACTGCCATGGAAAGGGATGCTAAGAGCATCAGCCACTCTCCATGATCAAACAGCTGTTCCCAGCTTAATTCTATAGCTTGAGCGTTGCCAGTAAAAAGGCTGAAAATCCATTGATCGGGCAAGCCAATCAAGCTGATTCCTACTATACCAAATCCTAGTCCTAACCAACCCCACAGTCCAATCAGTTCACCAAAGAGCAATGCTGATAGTAGGGCAACCACTAGGGGTTGACTATCAATCATCACCGAACCCAAACCCGCACCAGTGCTAACCAATCCCTGGGCTAGGAAACCCTGAAACATTGCCCCATCCACTAAGGCAAATACGCTAATCCACAGCCAGGCTAACCAACCTTTCGGCTGGGGGCGACCCATCACAGTTGCTGCTCCTAATACTAAAACTCCTGCTGGTACTAACCGCACCCCAGCCATAAACAGAGGGGTTGTGTTAGGGATCACCCCTTTCATGGCTACCATAGCTGTACCCCATAGGAAAAAGGGGGAAATCAGCAGTAGTGAACCTAGTAGTGACCTTGGTGACAGTATTGTGTTGGCTTTTATTTGCATAATCCTGATTTATAGTGAAGAACGAAAATAACCGACACTCAAGCACCTGTCATAAATTTGATTTAGATATTGACTTTAAATATAGACTTGGCTCAGGAGCTGGGGGGCTCAGGAGCACAGTAGTAAGTTTTGGAATTTTTCAAGCTTACTCAACAACATACAATTTAAATGGGCGACAGCTTAAACGAGCTTTTTATATTTGGTTAAACACTTATTTACTTATTTACTTATTTATAGTATCTGAGTAGCTAACCGTTTTGGAAAATGATGCAAACTATATATACAAGCTCCAGTAATCAGTTAAATCTAGACTAGATACTCACAATCACCTATGCCTTGGCCGTTTAAACGCAAATCTCTCAAACAAATTGCTCGAATTGAAATCACGGGGGCGATCGCTGGTGGTACCCGTAAACGGGTCCTCGAAGCCCTGAAAACTGTTGAACAGAAGAAATTTCCGGTCTTACTATTAAGGATTGACAGTCCTGGTGGTACAGTTGGGGATTCTCAGGAAATCTATAGCGCCTTGGTGAAGTTGCGAGAAAAGGTGAAGATTGTAGCTAGCTTTGGCAATATCTCCGCATCCGGGGGTGTGTACATTGGCATGGGAGCGGAACATATAGTAGCGAACCCTGGTACAATCACTGGAAGTATTGGTGTGATTCTACGGGGAAATAATATAGAGCGCTTGTTGGATAAAATCGGTGTTTCCTTTAAGGTTATTAAGTCAGGTCCGTACAAAGACATCTTGGCGTTTGACCGGGAACTGACTGAGCCGGAAAAAACTATTCTTCAAGAGTTGATCGATACCAGTTATCAGCAGTTTGTAGAAACTGTTGCCCAGAGTCGCAAGCTAGATGTAGATGTGGTAAAAAGTTTTGCTGATGGTAGGATTTTTACTGGTGAGCAAGCACATAACTTGGGGGTGGTTGATCGCCTGGGAACTGAAGAAGATGCCCGTTGCTGGGCAGCGGAATTGGTGGGTCTTGACCCAGAGAAAACCAAATCTTTCACCATCGAAGAACCCAAACCATTATTGAGTCGTTTGTTACCGGGTAACCTTATG
>NZ_JAAHHS010000551.1 GCF_010692395.1 Moorena sp. SIO3H5 | reverse complement strand
ACACTCTCCTGAACGCAGACTTTGACAAGCCATATGGACTGCAACTAAAGAAGTTGAACAAGCTGTGTCTATTTGTATATTTGGCCCCTGCAAACCCAACAAATAAGAAATACGCCCAACACCCATAGATCGAAGTATACCCAGACCTGAGTAAGCATCTATTGCATCTTGATTTGGCTGTATACTTAGTTGAGCATAGTCATCCGTACAAATGCCCATGAAAACACCAGTTGGGCTATTTCTCAACTTTTGCCATGTTTGTCCAGCATTTTCCAATGCTTCCCAGGTAACTTCCAGAAGCACTCTATATTGTGGATCTAACTTGACTGCTTCTCTTGGGGAAATGCCAAAAAACTGAGGGTCAAATAGATCGACATCTGTGATGAATCCACCCTCTTTGGTATAGCTTTTACCAGGAGTTTTTGGGTCTCGATCGTAGTATGCATTCATATCCCATCGCTGGGGTGGCACTTGTGCAATCGCATCTATGCCATTATGCAACAGATGCCAATATGTAGACTGGTCATTAGCTCCACCAGGAAATCTGCATCCCATACCCACGATAGCTATAGGCTCAGTTTTGGCTTTGTTTGCTGCTTCAAGTCTAGTTTCTACTTCATTAAGAAGTTGAAGCACCTCTTTGGATGAAAATGTTTGCTGTGCTGTTTGAGAAGTATTCTTCATTATTAGTTATTTTCATTTAATAGATTTTGAATTTTTTTGAATTTCTCTGCAATAGTATCTTCTATTTCACCTTGAAATTCTGGTTCTGGCTCTGAAGCATCTAAATCTGACATATCTATATTATTTTTACTTTTACTGTTTTCAAGATCAAATTTATCATTGTTTTCTCTTTCAAAAATTTCTTCGATCAAGTACTCAGTTAAGTCTTGAATATTAGAATATTTAAACAATGTAGCTGCACTAATCGAATAGCCTAAAGTAGCACTTAACATATTTCTCAGTTCAACGGCCATCAAGGAGTCTATTCCCATATCAAAGAATCCTAGCTGTGGTTCTGGAAAGAGAGATTTAGAAAATCCTAGTAGTTTTCCAATTGTTGCTTGAAGATAATTAATTAGAAGTTGGTTGCGTTCACTTTCTGTGGCTTCTGTTAGTTGTGCTAAAAAGTCATTGCTACTCTCTTCTTTTGCTAGTTTTGTTGAAGTAAAAGCTTCTAAAAATGGTGGTTTTATTCCAGCCGATAGTTGTTCGATAAGTTGAGACCAATTTATTGGAGATACTCCTACTTGGGTAATTGACTGTGATAGCAATTCTTCTAGTACCTGTAATCCTTGATTTGGAGCTATATAGCCTATTCCAGTCTTTTTGAGTCGCGTTTGGTGTTGAGTTTCTAGACGAGCAACCATCCCTTCTTGCTCCCAAGCTCCCCAGTTAATACTCAATCCTGGTAATCCCATATATCGACGATAATGGGCTAAGGAATCCATAAAGGCATTGCCGGCAGCATAGTTTCCTTGACCAGGCGAACCAAACAATGATGCTATTGAGGAAAAACAGACAAAGAAGTCTAATGGTATATCTTTGCTGAGTTGATGCAAATGCCAACTCCCTTCCACTTTTGGTGCTATCACCCGAGTAAACTGCTCCCAAGTCATCTGTTGTAATACCCCATCCTCTATAACTCCTGCTGCATGAATTATACCTTTGAGTGGAGGTAATGATGCCTGAATCTGCTTGAATATCTCCGCTACATCTTGTTCCTGAGAAATATCTCCTAACAAAATGGAGATTTTGGTTCCTGCTTGTTTTAACTCCTTAATAATTTCCATTGCCTTTTCTGATGGGCTTCGACGTCCGGTTAACACTAGATGTGTTACCCCATTTTTTGCCATCCATTGAGCGACTTCCAGTCCTAATGCTCCCAAACCACCAGTAATCAAGTAACTACTTTCTGCTTGAAGTGTTACCTGTTGCGGTTGCTCTAGGCCAGACTTTTCTCGTTGGCGTGCTAGTCGAGCTACATAACGTGTTCCCTGACGAATTGCCATCTGGGGTTCATCATCAGGGTGTAACAGTTCCTTGGCTAATGCCTGTAGAGCTTCGGAAGTATCGGAAGTTGGGTCTAAATCAACAAGCCGACATTGTAAATCTGGGTGTTCTTGAGCGATTACCCGGCCTAAACCCCATACAGGTCCTTGCTGTACTTGCAAAATTTGTGGATTCTCTTCTACAGCTTGAGAACCCTGAGTCACCAGCGACAAAGAAACTGGGTATTCCAAATCAGAGACCAATGTTTGAACAAGATGCAGAACACTACCACAACCAATTTTTTGAGCAGTTGTCAAACTCTCAACGGATGTATCAAGACTCCACAGATGAACAACTCCTTCCAGGGTTGGCTGGGCTGTTAAAAGCTCCTGGATTAGCTGTTTAAAGTCTTGTGGATTAATTGGGTTAATTTGGTAGTGCTGCTTGTCTAACTGCTTGTAGTTGGAGCCAGGAAAAACTAGAACACAATTTTTGCTGTGTTCCTCTAAAACTTTTGCTAACTCTTGAGTAGCCAAATTGGCTGTCACAAATAGCAGCCAAGTACCTGGTTCAGCACAATCGCTAGCTGAAATTGATTCCTTATTACTGTTTTCAGAATGTTTCCATTCGAGTTCATAAACCCATTGTTTGATAGCTACTTCTGAGTAACAGAAAGGTCTATCCAGAATTTCTTGGTTCGACTGGTAAACATCCTCTTTTAGTAAAGATTCTTGCTTGCGAGCAGTGAGTAGTACATAGCTTGCTAATCCTTTTTGAAGTAACTTTCCTAGCTGATTGTAGGATTGAAAAGCTGCTTTGATATTCGGATCGATATTTTTCTGAGACAAATCACTCAGAGTTTCTTCAAAGTCAGGGTCGTATAGAAAGTTTGCTATTTCCTGACTGACATCTACAAAGCTAATGAGCTTGAGATTATTTTGGGATAGTTTTTCAGCCCAAAGCTGTTTAGTAATGAAGTAGGAGGAAGTTTCTTCATGATCGATGCTAATATCATCATTGGCAATAAAATCAGCTAATACTAATAATCCTTCTTCTTCAAGATGCCTACTTATATTAGAGAATAAATCATCTTTATTCTTGATATGATGGGCAACTTCAAATCCAAACACCAAATTATAGTTATCAGGAAACTCATCTTTGGAGCTATCTCGATTAAAGATTTTTACTCGATCATGAAGTTGATAACCATTAACTTTATTGGTTGCAAACTTAGCTTTTTCAGCAGAAATTGTATAACCAGTGAGTTGAAGATTTTGGTTGTTTTGGGCGAGTTCTATTAAATCAGAGCCATATCCACAACCAAAATCTAAAACTTTCTCACAAGATGAGAAATCTACTTGTGAAAAACACAACTTTCTTAACTCTCTCTGTGCCTGTTGACAAACAAGATTAAATTTCTCTTGGTCTGTTTCAGTGACTAATTTTAACCAAGAAAAACCAGGAATAGTTTCGGGAAAGATACCAAACTTTAGAAAGTTTAGAGGACTAATTTTTTTGTTCTCATTGCTGACTAATTTTTCCGTGATACTTGTAACTGCATTGTAATAGTCGTGAACTATATTTCCTTTAAAATGAAGATAATTTTGGTGTCGATCGACAAGAAAACCCAATACTTTGGGTAGCAATTTTTGTTCATCTTCTGTTAGTGTTTCAGCCAGACTTAACTCCTTAGTTAGTGCTTCAGTATTCCCTTGATTAATAAGATTGAAAATTGGACTTAATAGACTTTCTGAGAGCATTTTTTCATCTTCGTTTTGATAACTATCTATCCAATAACGCTGTCGCTGAAACGGATAAGTCGGCAATACTACTTTCTGCCTCTTACCATCTCTCTCCATTCCTGACCAGTCTACCTCTGCTCCTTCCACATACAACTTTCCTACACTACACAACATTGACTCCCACTCATCTACTCCCTTTCGCAGTGATGGCAACCACACTCCTTCTCCTGTTGATACACAACTACGTCCCATCCCTAACAGTATTGGTTGCG
>NZ_JAAHHS010000550.1 GCF_010692395.1 Moorena sp. SIO3H5 | reverse complement strand
GACGCTCAGCTGGGTCAAGATGACAGCAAGCCCCACATTGCTTTACACAACTCCAAGTTGCCATAACTTTGAAAAAAGAGCTAAAAGCTTAAATTATATAGGACTTACGCAAATCCCTCAATTTAACGCTACCTGTAGGGTGGGCAAGGTTTTGCCCACCCTACCCATGGATTGTGTGCCTAAGTCCTGAGTATATCTAGCTTAGCGAGTTTTCACCCGTCATAGGTGTAGTCAGGCTTGCCGTTGAGTTTTGTATATTTTTGTAAACTTACTTAAAAAATACAGATCATTACCCAGTAAAATCTAAGCGATGGATTGTGATTAGTCACCATCGCCTTTGTTGGGTCAATTCTGGAGAACATATGTATTTAGCTTTTTTAGATTTTATAGGTAACATCGATTGGGTATTGATTGCTCAGCTGAGTATGCTGGCAGCTGTTGTGATTGCTGGTCCAGTGGTCATTTTCGCCCTATATGCTCTTAGAGGCGACCTTTAATCGAGGGTTGAAGGTGACGCGGTTGTTCGCCCAAGGCGTTCAGTTTACGGTAGCTGACGCGCTTGAAGGTTAGCCCGTTGAACGCGCACGCGTGGGCTTTTGGCCAAGGTTCAGTAGAAAACCTGCAACCTGTAACTGGTTAACTTTCAACTCGCCAGCAACCTATGACTTGTTAACTTTCAACTCGTCAGCAACCTAATAACTTGTCAACTTTCAACTCGTTAGCTGAGTCCCAACGCACGAGTTGCTGCTTTGATCAAGGGGTAGTAAGGAGGTTTAGTGACATTAACTTCTTTAGCATCTTCCCGTTTAGTACCCAAAAGTCCAATGCGTTGTCCTTTCTGAATCGCTAGGACTTTCCCTTCTGGGTTTCTAATTCTTAGTTCGTTTAAAGATTCCCAAAGGCTACAGGTGTAGCGGCGCTGATTGTAATAAAATTCCGCTTTCTTTGTTGTTGAGGTAGTAGTAACTTTACTAGTAACTACGGGACTAGTCACTACGGGTAGACGAACACCGACTAACTCTAACTCAATGGTCGTGTTGCCCTCCCAATGATGCTCTCGCAACTTGTAGGCAATATCCACTCGTTTAGGTAAAGGGAAGTATTCCCCCCAACGCCAAGCAATAGCTTGAATCGTGACTGATTGATTGTCCTGATTCAAGGTAAGCTTAATGTGTCCCTTACCAACAACTCGTTGCTCAAGGATTTGGACATTGGCACTCCAAAAGACAGGATCCCGATTGCCAATCCCACAGGGGTGAAGCAGATCTAATTGCTGGTAGAAGTTAGAGGTAATTTCAGGTAATTCTAGGCTAGCGTCGATAGCAACTAGGGGTTTGAGGTGTTCAGCTTTTAGACATTCATGGGCAAAACGGCTAAGGGATTGTTCAAAGTCGCTTAAGTTCTCAGCAGGTAGGGAAAATCCACCAGCTGCTTTGTGTCCTCCATATTTACCCAGTAAGTCTTTACAGAACTCTAAGGCTTCAAAAATATTGAATTCAGTTATGCCTCGTGCTGAACCGCGAATGTGTTGTTGGTCGTCGTCTTCATAGGTTCCAATAAAGACTGGGACACCATAGCGCTCTACTAATCTGGAGGCAACAATGCCAATGACTCCATGATGCCAATTCGGTTGGACAATCACTAATACCCGCTTCTGTTGCCAATCTAGTCCAGTGTCCTCAATAAATGCGATCGCATCTTGTTCAATATCAGCACACAATTGCTGACGCCGTTGGTTAACTTCTTCACACTGCATTGCCCTTTCAAGTGCTACTTCGGGTGCAGTCGTCGTCAGCAGTTCAATTACAATTTGGGGATCCGATAAGCGACCAATAGCGTTAATTCTTGGTCCTAGTCTAAATCCAATATCCTCCGGCTTAAGGGATTTTTGGTCATCTTTAACCCCAGTTATCTCGATTAATGCCTGAACTCCTGCTAATTGAGATTGAGGCAATAACCCTAAGCCTCGCTTTAACCAACGTCGGTTGATACCCGTTAAAGGGGCTAAATCCGCAATAGTTCCCAGAGTAAATAGTTCTAACAGCTGTTGGGTCAAGCCTTTGATTTGACCCAGTTCTTGTGCTAGACAGATAGCTAAAATGTAAGCTATCCCTACACCAGCTAAACTTCGGTAGGGTGACTCTTCCGGCAGTTGCTTGGGATTGAGAATGGCATCAGCGTCTGGAAGTTCTGGAGGTAGGTCATGGTGGTCAGTTACAATAACCGTTATTCCAAGTTCTACAGCTCTAGCAATAGGTTCATGGGCAGCAATACCATTATCAACCGTTAAAATCACACCCACCCCTTCCTCCGCAAATTCTTCCACAATCCGTGTATTGATGCCATAACCCTCTGTCATCCTGCTGGGTATGGCGTAGTCTACATCAGCCCCCAACCACCGTAATGCTCTGAGTAACAAAGCCGTGCTGGTCATGCCATCAGCATCGTAGTCTCCACAGATAGCGATTTTTTCTTGATTTGCGATCGCTTCAGTGAGCATCTCGACACTAATTGCCAAATCGGGAAATTCATCAATCGGTGCAGGCATTACCTGAGATAGGGGATTTAGGAAAACCTCCGCTTGTTCAGAGGTTTCAATACCTCTATTAATCAGGAGTTGAGCGATTAGGGGGGAAATGCCTCTAGCTTGGGCGAGTTGGTTAGCTTGTTCAGTTTTGAGGGGGGCAATTTCCCAACGCTGATTAGGCAATTGGGCATGGGGTTTGGATGGGGTGGGTGAGAGGTGGTTGTGCACAGGTGTCGTGATCGAACAACAATAGCCCATACTACCACCCATAGTATCGGTTATTGGATTTGACCGAGATAATTATAATAGGTTATGATCTTAACATTTTGTAATACTCAGCTTCCTGGGTTTGTCGAGCCAGAGATAACCTATTGATAGATATATCTTTAACCGCTATCTGCAAACCCGTTTAATCCTGATTAATTATAAATTTTAAATTGTTAATTAATCAGAATAAATTGTCTGGTTTATATTACTTAAAAGTAGTCAATAGGACAGAATATTAATCCTATTTTTACTTAAATAGTTTTCATAAAAACTCCAGACTAACATCAGTAAAGTAAGTCAATTTTAAGGCACGTTTAACAAAATCAGAAGGAACTTTGGTAACTATGGATTACCGCCATATTCAATTTTGCGATCGCAAATATAAAATCGACTATTACCAGCTACAAAAATTGTTTAACCTAGGTGCTTTTTGGGCAAAAGACCGAAAAATCGAGGATTGGCAAGTTGCGATCGCTAACAGTAATCCTGTCATCAGCGTTTGGGATAACCAGAAGCTGATTGGATTAGCCAGAGCTACCTCTGACGGAATTTATCGGGGAAACATTTGGGATGTTGTTATCCATCCAGACTATCGAGGAGCTGGGCTAGGGCGTAAGCTAGTGGAAACTGTACTCTCTCATCCTCAGATGAGCCGAGTAGAGAGAGTTTATTTGATGACCACCCATCAACAAAGTTTTTACGAACGCATTGGTTTTGAGGTGAACTCCAGTACAACAATGGTATTGTACAATCAGCCTCTAGTTACTCCAGTCCCTAGTAAGGCTCTACAATCTCAGGAATCCCCTGGGGTATAGAAACATGAAACCGGGTAAGATTCTCAGCAGAGGCATCATTGTGAGCTTCTTCACTGGGGACAGCTAATACTTCTATACGCCCCTGCATCACTTCCAGGAGTGTTTGAATCATCAACAAGGTCAGTCCAGATGAAGTGGATACCATTTCACTGGGCTGTTTTGATTGATCTAGTTTTGATTGATCTAGAGGTAATTGCAATAAATCAACAGCTTCAGCCCAACAGCTGATGGCACAGGGCATATCAATCCAGATGGAAACTGTTTCAGATTCAGAGGAGAGTGCAGTCCAAACTTTAATTTGACCACTGCTTATCTGAGTAATCCCAGTATCCACCATCATCACTAATGCTTGTCGAAAACGCCGTGGATCGACTAAAACGTAAATTTGGGGGTCAGGTGGAACTATTTCCAGAGCTACAC
>NZ_JAAHHS010000055.1 GCF_010692395.1 Moorena sp. SIO3H5 | reverse complement strand
CGGTACAAGAAAAAACCTCGGAACCAGACGGTGAAGTTGACACCAAACAGTGTCTTGAAGATCAGGGTGTTTCCATCTAAAGAACTTCATAAAGTATGGAAAACTTGGCTTAATGCTTATCGTTGGATCTATAACTGGTCAATAGCCACAATCAAAAACGGCTATCAAGGTAGTACCTACGATCTACAGAAAATAGCAAGAAGCGCTGATAGACCAGAATGGGTAAAAACCCTTCCAGGTCATCAACTACAAGAGGCAGTAGCTGATGCGCTCGATGCGTCAAAACAAGCGAAAGTCAATAATGGTTTTGCTAAATTTAAGTCCTGCCGAGAAACAAGTCAGGTAATTAAGTTCAAAGCGGGGGACTTCAAGAAAGGTTCTTGGTACCTAACAAAGGTAAAAGGCTTGTCTTTTCGTTCACCTCAAGGCTTTCCTAATGAATGCATTTACGGTACCCAGTTAGTCTGGATTAAGGGAAAATGGTATGGCGTTTTTCCTGAATACATTGAGCCGACTCCCACTCAGAAAGACAGGGTGATAGCTTTAGACCCTGGGATCAGAACTTTCTTGACTGGGTTTGATGGTGTCAGCTACATCGAAATAGGAACTGGTGACATTGGTAGAATTCAAAGGCTTTGTCAACAGTTAGATCGGTTGATGAGTCGCATTGACTTAAGCCCTGCAAAACGTCAGAGACGAGCAATGAGGAAAGCTGCCCATCGATTGCGTCAAAAAATCCAAGATTTAATTAAAGACTGCCACAATAAATCAGCTTCTTTTCTTGTCAACAACTACAAGCTGATTTTTCTGCCCACATTTGAGACCTCTGAGATGGTAGTAAAATCAGCCAGAAAGTTAAATAAGAAGACAGCTCGTAATCTGCTCAATTGGAGCCACTATAAGTTTCGTCAGCATTTGATTCAAATGGCTGATCGCAATGGTGTAAAGGTGGTCTTAGTTAATGAATCTTACACGAGTAAAACCTGCCCAAAATGTGGGCACATTCACGAGAAATTAGGCGGTAACAAAAAATTTCAATGCCCAGAATGTGGTTTCTTTTTACCACGGGATTGGAATGGCGCGCGGAACATCATGATCCGCGCTTTGTCGGCAACAACCATCAGGTTTTCACCTGGTGCTATACAGGTCATTCCTGCTGATGAGCAGGTTTAGACAGGTTAAATGTTGCACATCTTGAGCACAACTGAGAACTGAAGCAGTTGCTGCCAGTGTAGAGGTCAAAGCTAAAATTGATATCGTGTCCGGTTAAATCCTTCTTCTTTGTAGAGACCTTGCCTGCAACCTCTCTACAAGGAAAGTTTAATTGATTGTTCCTTGTCCGACTTGTCTGCCAAAAGCATGAGCCTTCAAAACAGCGATCGCAAACCAGGAAAACTATCTCTAAGCTCTCGGGAAGACCTCTTTCGAACCCTAGTGGAAAATTCTCCGGAGTGTATAGGGGTATTTGACCGGGAATTTCGCTATGTCTATGCTAATCCCGCTCTGTCACAGGCAATTGGGATAGCTCAGTCAGAATTGATAGGCTTTACCCATCGTGACCTCGGGATGCCAGAAGACTTTATCCACTTATGGGATAGAGCGATGGAAAAGGTGTTTGCCACAGGTCAACAAAACACGATTGAATTCCAGTGGAAGACAGATAATGGGCCACAGTTTTATCAATCCCGTCTGGTACCAGAGTTGGCTAGTGATGGTTCAGTAGAATTTGTGTTGGGGTTTAGCTGTGGGATTAGCGATCGCATAACCAATACAGAATTTTCAAAGTGGCTTGAGCAACTACAGAATTCTAACCGAGAACTAGAACAGTTTGCTTATGTGGCTTCCCACGATTTACAAGAACCCCTGCGGAAGGTCAAGAGTTTCACGGAATTGCTGGTGGAAGAGTACCAGGGGAAATTGGATGGCGAAGCAGACAAATACATGGCTTACATTGTTGATGGTGTTTTCCGCATGCAGACTCTGATTAAAGATCTGCTCGCCTACTCCCGTTTGGGTCGGTCTGAACTGACTTTTGAACCCACAGATATCGCTGAAGTGCTTGAGCAGGTTCTTGAAAACTTGAGTGTTACCATTAAAGAACATCATGCTGTCATCACCCATGATCCACTGCCAAGTATCTCAGCTAATCCTCAACACATGGTGGAATTGTTCCAGAATCTAATCAGTAATGGAATCAAATTCCGTTCCGAGGCAACTCCTGAAATTCACATTGAAGCTAAGTTGCAGGAATCCAAATGGTTAATAGGGGTTCGAGATAATGGTATTGGTATTCCAAGTAAGTATGCTGAACGAATTTTTTCCATATTCCAACGGCTACATGCTAGGAACAAGTATCCCGGTACCGGGATTGGTTTAGCCATTTGTCAGAAAATCGTCCAGTGTCACGGTGGTAATATTTGGGTTGAATCCGAGTCTGGTGTTGGCTCCACATTCTATTTTACCCTGCCAATTCATCATAGTTGGTAGCCAAAGATAGCTCATGGGTTTGCGCATCAAAAACCAATAATAAACGATATTATAGCCAAGTTCAACAAATCCAATTTAAACTAACTATGATATGTATACTAAATTACCTGAAATTCTGCTAGTAGAAGACGATCCTGGAGATATAGAACTCACCAGGAAAGCACTCAAGAAAGCAAAACTTGCGAATAAGCTCCATGTGGTTATGGATGGTACTCAAGCCCTCGCTTACCTCTACAGAGAGGGTGAGTATGCTGATTCCCAACAACCTGACTTAATATTGTTAGACCTAAACCTGCCTGGGATGAATGGACAAGAGGTTCTCGAGCAGATCAAAGGTGATGATGAGCTCAAGCAAATCCCCGTTGTCATGCTAACCACTTCAGATGCTCAGGAAGATATTGTAAAAAGCTATGACTTGGGAGCTAACTGTTATCTTAAAAAACCAATTAGCTTAAAAGAGTTTGACAATATTATCAAAGCCCTAGAAAATTTCTGGTTCAGTGTTGTGAAACTACCGCCCTCATCAACTAGCTAGAATTAAAAATTAAAAATTAAAAATTCTTACATGTTTAGCTAGTGCTAAACATGTAGTGGTTTGGCTACAGTCTGGTCAAGGTAAAAGGTAACTTGAGCTAAAATCGCTACTTTTGTTGTACAACTACTCTTCTTTCAGCGCCCCTCTCCCCAAACTTTTCCTCCGATTCCCGATTCCCGATTCCCGATTCCCAGTGCGTAGCGCGCGCTATAGGTCAGAAACAATAAGCCTAATGCCTTCAAGGAAACTCCTAATTATTGAAATCTTACTACGATTACAGCTCCTCATATTTAAGATTAATTTTATAATTCGAGCCTAAATTACCCATCGAAGACCACAAGTCGGTATACTTTTTAGTATTTTAATCCCCTTGATCTTGAAGATTATACGGATTTTATGTGCATTTTTTAGTGAATTATCCGTATTCTCACGGAGATAACGATTAGTGAAACCACGGTGGAAACAGGTGTTTTTTTCAGTCAATATTAACATATTAGATTTAATCTATATCTAACCGATGTTTGTTGATTAGTTAACAGTATTCCAATGTCATCAACATACCTACGAATCACTTCCCCTTCAGCTGAGCAACAAAATTTCCCTACACCAGTCCCTGCACCAGTCATTTATTTTAAGAATAAACTCTCCACAAACAGACCAGACCATCCTGATGGTACCCAAATCCTCTTAATTGAGGACGATATCCAAGATGTTGAGTTGATTAAAGCATTACTCAAAAAGGCAAAACATTTTCCAGCAACACTCACCCATGTAGAAACCCTAGAGCAAGGTTTCGAATACCTTAGGCAGGGAAAGATTGATATCGTACTCTGTGACCTGTTCTTACCAGATCAGCAAGGCTTAGAGACATTTTGTGAAATTTATGCTCAGTTTCCCGAAGTGCCTATAATCATTCTGAGTGGACTAACTGATGAGAATCTAGCCATAGAAACGCTACAACAAGGAGCACAGGATTACTTAGTTAAAGGAGAATTTGATCGGAACCTATTGGTACGAGCGATGCGCTATGGTATGGAGCGGCAACGACTGCTGTTAGCACTTAAGGGACAAACTGAAGCCCTACGAGTCAGTGAAGAACAGTTTCGCACCATGATTATCAGAAATGCTGATGGTGTTGTCATTATTGATCACAATAGAGTGATTCAATTTGTTAATCCAGCAGCAGAATCCCTGATGAACTGTAAAGCCGAGAAACTCCAAGGAGAACTATGGTGCGGTTCCCTAGTGGTTGGCGAAACTACAGAACTAGATATTCGTTCCTCCTATGGAAAAATTGTTATTGCCGAAATCCAGCTAGTCGAGATTCAATGGGAAGGTAAAAAAGCTTATATGGCATCACTGCGAGATATCACCACTCGCAAGGAACTAGAAATTGCCCAGAAGCAACTGAATGATGAGTTAGAACGTCGGGTTAAGGAGCGCACAGTTGAACTAAGAGTAGCCAATGCTCAGCTCCAAGTTTTGGAAATTAAACTACGTCAATCACTGATGAAAGAGAAAGAATTGAACAATTTCAAATCTCGGATTATCTCTAGTATTTCCCATGAATACCGCACCCCATTAACTACAATTTCCTCATCAGCAGCAATCCTGGAACGGTACTGTCATAAAATGGATATGAATCCGCAAGTCAAACATTGTAGACGTATCCAATCCATGGTTCAGCACCTGACTGGTTTAGTGGATGATGTGCTATTTCTTAACAAGCCGGAATGTGACCAATTATATTTGCAAGTAGAACCTATAGACTTAGTTAGATTTTGTAGTAAATTAGTTGATGAAATCAAATCTAAAACCACAGATAAACACCAGCTCTTGTTTAGCCATGAAGGTGACTTTAAGGAATTTACATCAGATCCTAAGCTGCTACGACAAATGCTAACTAATCTCCTCTCTAATGCTATTAAATATTCTCCTCAAGGAGGCAAAATAGAACTTAACCTGAAGTATAACAATAATCAAGTAATACTGGAAGTTACAGATGAAGGTATTGGCATTCCTAAGCACGATCAAGGTGAGTTATTTAATTCCTTTAGTCGCGGGAGTAATATCGGTTCTATAGCGGGAATTGGATTGGGGTTATCAATTGTAAAAAGTTACGTGGAACAGCATCAAGGTAAAATAGCTATGGAAAGTGAAATAGGTGTAGGTACTAGTGTTCGGGTATCTTTACCATGTAAGCATTCAGCCGTCAGCGGAAGGCCTTTGGCCACGCTACGCGAACAGCCGTCAGCTTAAAATAAACCTCGCAGCGAAGAATGTAATAGTGAGAGATTTTAGAGAATTTAAAGTCTGGGGAAAAGCCCTTGGCCTCTGGCCACGCTACGCGAACAACTGACGTTATCTGTCTATAGGACAACCGAAGTATTTCCCAAGGAAGAACTGTATGGATTGACAAGCCAAATCCGCCGCTCTTGCGTTTCAATTCCTGCCAATATTGCCGAGGGATGTGGTAGAAATGGAGTTGCCGAACTAGCCCGTTTTCTTCAAATTGCTATGGGTTCAGCCAGTGAACTTGAATATCACCTGTTACTGGCTCACGATCTTAATTTAATCAAAGCCCAAGACTATGAATACCTCACAGCAAATTTAACAGAGATTAAACGAATGCTTACCTCTTTTATTCAAAAGCTGTTCGCGTAGCGTGCGCGTAGCGCTTAAGCTGATAGCTGAAAGCTGATAGCTGATAGCTTTCTTTACCATTGCTTGCTTAGTATGACTCACAATAGCAAAGGGAACAGGGAATAGGGAGCAGGGAGCAGGGAGCAGGGAGTAGGCAAGAGGCAAGAGGCAAGAGGCAAGAGTGAAAAAAATCTGTTTACCTCATAGCTATGATAAAAGCTATAATAGGCGAAGTTATGAATACTAATAGAGTTGGTAAAACCTATTTTTAAGCTATCATCTCTAGTTCCATTAACTACTTATTACTATTGGTTTTTAGGTAATGGAAAATGGAAAATGGTAAATTCCCAATTCCCAATTTCCAATTCCCAATTAATACCCAGAGGCGGAAATTATCGCTTCATCAAAAATTATTTTACTCCAGTTATTTTTTGTCTTTGAACTGCTTGGTAACAGATTGAGCTTTATCCTTTAAGTTTGCAGTGGTAGCATTGGCTCTGTCTTTGAACTGCTTGGTAACGGATTGAGCTTTATCTTTAAACTGTTCAGTGGTTGCTTTGGCTTTATCCTTGAACTGTTCAGTGACTGATTGGGCTTTATCTTTCAACTGTTCTGGCATCTGTTGAGCTTTGCGCTTGACATCTTGAAAGTCTTGTACAGTTTTTTGATAATCTTCCTTGATCACGTCTGTAGCTTGACTAATTTTTTGATTCAGTCCTTCCCCATACTGTTTACTATTTTGAGCAACTGCATCGAGTACAATAATCCGCTTTCTGCCAATACTCGAAATTGCTACGGGTGGGAGTAGATACATACCATCCATAACCCCATGCCAGCCAAGGTCCGAGAAGAGATAGTTAACTACAGTACCGCTTTTGGGTTTGAGCAAGTAGTCCACTAGCTTACCAATTTTGTTACCCGCATCTGTCCACACTTCATGTCCGATCAGGGAATCCCAAGACTCGGTTTTCTGTTGAGTTTTGTTATTTTTGCTAGTGTTGACGAGAATACTATCGGTGCCAATACTCTCTATTTGACCCCAAGCAAAGTACCGTTTTTTCGCCCCAAGTAATCCAGACTTACACCTTAAGGCCACGACTCGATGAGCTTGATAGTCCAACAAGAGTTGATCGACATGACCAATTTCTTCGGTCGTCTGACGCTCTAATACTAGACGATTGATTAACTGGCTCTGCCTGATCGGTTTGGGTTGGATAAATAATAAAGACATCTGTTCATGTCTCCTTGAGTAAGAACTGGCAATGGCGTTCGGAAAAAGACACTGAAGGTTCTAAGCAGTAAGCTATCACACCCTCAGCTCCTCACCCTCTTAAGCTTAGACCTTACGTTCAACAGCTAAACCAAAAGCTTAGTTTATGTCTGGGGGAAGTATATATCCTTAGATCGGATACTACAGAAAGCGACCATGGTTCCATAGTCTTTCCTTAGAGTGTTTGCTTAAGGTTAAGATTATGCTTGTGTACTCCTCTGTGACTTTTTCTATCTAGATTTTACCTTACAATAATTGAGTCAAGTCTGATCTAGGGGATTACCAAGGAGTGAGTTGAGACTATGCGCTTATTATTTTTGATTTCAGGCATCGTGATCGGCTTAGCTATAGCAGCGATATTATTCGCCCTCCAAAATAAAGCTATTGTGGCGGTAAATTTTGGGGTTTGGACTGTAGAAGAACCTTTATCTCTAGTGATTCTTTTAACTCTATCTATGGGCTGTTTAGCTGGTTTATTAATATCCACACCTACTCTAATAAACCAAAGTCGTAAACTAGCTCGGCAACGGAAACGGATTAATGAGCTAGAGCAGGATTATAATGAAACAATAGTAAATATTGATAATCAACGCAAAAGAATAGAGTATTTAGAAGATAGTTTGAAAAGTAAGATAGGTGCTTCATCAGCAGAATCTGAGCCGCAATAGCTGGAAAACTGTTAAGCATTTAGCGGTCAGCCATCAGCCGTCAGCCGTTAGCGGTCAGCGGTCAGCTAAAATAAACCTCAAATGGTATAATTTAGTATTGAGAGATTTTATACAATTGAAAGTCTGGGTAAAAGCCCTTGGCTTATGGTCACTCTACGGGAACAGCCTCACTAAAAGATCAGTAAAAGAGATTAAACGAATACTTACCTCTTTTCTTAAAAAGCTGATAGCTGATAGCTGATAGCTGATAGCTGATAGCTGATAGCTGATAGCTGATAGCTGATAGCTGATAGCTTACCTATTTTAACTACTGATCAAGGATTCAAACTCAGCTTTTAATGATTCTAAATCTGCCACCCTTGACACCAGTAAATTATCTTTACCAGCATCATTTAATCGTTGTTTCCAATAATTGATGAGTTCTGGGTGATTCATCCAGAATTCAATGACACTGTCTACAGCTTGATCTATACCCCAATCTGCCTGGGAGGGAAGGGTTTCAGTTGATTCAATTAAAGCATCCAGGGTACACTGATAAGTACCTAAGTATTTCAGTCGGGGTGGGACTTTTCTCTGACTCAACGTCTGTTGATGATTGAAAAAGTCTAGGACAGGAGATACTCCTAAGATTTCAAAGGTGTATTTCATAGGTTAAATACCTTCCTTTTTACCAGTTATCCTTTTCGCCAGTTACCTCAACCTTTCCAGCCAAGGTGATCGAGATTAGTATATTTTTATGAGTTTTGTGTTCTCTATTCTGGATAAGAACTCTGACTGTTTACTAATCCTATAGAACTGCTATTTACTAAATAATAAAGGAATTGTTAAATTAGTTTTGTAGTAATTGTAACACAATGCTATAGCCTGTAGCACAGGGGAACAGGGAATAGGGAACAGGGAATAGGCAAGAGGAACCCACCCCTAACCCCTCCGAGGAGGGGAAGGGAAGAGGCAAGAGTGAAAAAATCTTGTGTACTTGATTAGACTAGAAAGCCCTATACTTCCCTAATCTCCCTATCTCCCTATCTCCCTATCTCCCCATCTACCTATATTCCCATCACTGGATTACCGGGCATCCTGCCATTCTGGGGTTAGGGTGCGGTAATCATAGTTTGCGACACCGGGATGACAAGTAACACAGGTTTTAACTCCAAAGGGTCGAGGGATTTCCACTCGGGGATGCAGGGCATTGAAATAACGGGATTGGGTCATACGATAGGGGACTTCTTCGTCTTTGTTATGGGGACGGGAGAAATCTCGCAAGTATTGCCAGGTGAGCAATAAACTTGGACCAAGCAGTCTTCGTAGTTGGGTCCCATAATGTTCTTGTGGCTCTAACAATAACCGACGCCAGGTTTCGGTAGGCAATACTTCTGGTGGCAAAGCAATGTGACAAGCGGAACAGTTTTCTAGGTAAAGGTCTTGGCCTAATTTGTAGCGTTTGGACACTGGGTCCATGGATGCGGTTAATTGGGTGGGGTTGGAGGTAACTGTTTCTGGCTCAATCGTATATCCTACGGCTCGCTCCAGTCCCCATCCTATGCTAATACTCCAAAAAATTAGCAATAACAATAGAACCCAAGGTGAACGTCTACGGTTTCGCCTTGGGTTTCTTGACTTCAAAAATTTGGACATACCTCACACACAACACTCTTTAAGGAATTGGGACAGAGCGCAACAATTGCTCAACAATGGGCTGAGCACGACGCCCCCCCGACGTAATGAGACGATGGGACAGTACATAAGGTGCCAGGAACTTAATATCATCTGGAATGGCATAATCTCGACCTTCCACAAAGGCTAGTGCCTGGGTTGCCCGTTGTAAAGCAATGGTACCGCGAGGACTGACTCCTAAGGTGACATCTTCGGCGGAACGGGATGCTCTGACTAAATTGAGCATATACTCTTGTAGTGACTGTTCTACTTTGACCTGCTGACAAAGATGCCGTAATTCTAATACTTCTTCGGTTGTGATACAGGGGGTGAGCTCGGAAAGCATCATGCCTTCTAGATGGCGTTGCAACATCTGGAGTTCTTCTTGTTCTGTGGGATAACCTAGGGATAAGGATAATAGGAATCGATCCATTTGGGCTTCTGGCAAGGGGAAGGTACCTTGATATTCCACGGGATTTTGGGTGGCAATCACGAAAAAGGGCTGAGGTACGGGACGCGATCGCCCATCTACGGTGACCTGCTGCTCTTCCATTACTTCCAATAAGGCTGACTGGGTCCGGGGTGTGGCTCGATTAATTTCATCGGTTAGCAAGACATGGGTAAATACTGGACCTGGCAGAAATTCAAATTCACCACTGCGCTGATTCCAGATATTGGTTCCTGTGATATCCGTAGGTAATAGGTCAGGGGTACATTGAATACGTTGAAATTTGCCATCGATGGAACGGGCTAGGGATTTTGCTAGGAGTGTCTTGCCCACACCAGGGACATCTTCCAGCAAGGCATGACCCCCAGCCAATAGGGCCACAATCACTAGACGAATGGCATCTGCTTTACCAACAATCACACGACCGAGATTTTCCTGGAGCTCTTGAATTCGTTGTCTCATATAGCAGTGTTCAATTGGGTGAGGGACAAATTATTGGAGGGAGCAGGGAACAGGGAATAGGGAACAGGGAGCAGGGAGCAGGGAGCAGGGAGCAGGGCAAACATCCCCTTATCTCCTATAAGCTAGCAAGGGTTTTCGGAAAATGGTAATTCACAAGAATGTAGGGAGATAGGGACATGGGAAGATGGAGAGATGGGGAGATGGGGAGATGGGGAGATGGGGTTTATCATACTTATGAGGTTGATGCAAGTTTCTTACCCCGATTCCCGATTCCCGATTCCCGATTCCCGATTCCCGATTCCCGATTCAAATGTAAAAAACCTACCCTGATCAGGTGGGTGATCCCCCCTAACCCCCCTTAATAAGGGGGGAACAAGAGCAAGATCCCTATTCTTCTTCATCCATGGGCAGACTTATATCAAGAAAAATCAAAAACTTCCCATCAGGCATGAGCTGTTTCATGGCTTGCGAATAGTTCCTAGCATCAGAAGGGCTGCAGAACCGAGCGAAAACTAATGGTGGCCTGCCTCGCAATAGGCGAATCATGACCCACGGGTGTAAGCTGGGACTATAGGACATAATTTAGGTATCTCCTTGAAAGGGGAGCCAGAGCCAGCCTTGGGCGTGTACATCTTCGGGCTGGCTCTTACTTTTGTATCTCCATTTTGAGTATAGCACAAAAAATAAATAATTATAGCATATTTTGAAAGGTTTTGTAAAAAATTTTTGAGGAAGAAGGGAGCAGGGAGTAGGGAGCAGGGAGCAGGGAAAGATTTTGATCGGGTTTGTGATACTGATTTGGTCTTGGGGTTTAGCTAGGGGATTAGCGATCGCATCACCAAATACAGAAGCGATCGCATCACCAAATACAGAAGCGATCGCATCACCAAATACAGAAGCGATCACATAAACCAAAGCGCGATCGCATAAACCAAAGCGCGATCGCATCACCACTACAAAAGTGATCGCATCACCAAATACAAAAGCGATCGCATCACTAATACAGAAGCGATCGCATCACTAATACAGAAGCGATCGCATCACCAAATACAAAAGCGATCACATAAGCAATACAGAAGCGATCACATCACCACTACAAAAGCGATCGCATCACTAATACAAAAGTGATCGCATCACCAAATACAGAAGCGATCGCATCACCACTACAGAATTTTCCTGGTAGGTTGAGCAACTAGAGAATTCTAATCAAGAATGGGTGAGCCTCCCCTAACCCCCCTTAATAAGGGGGGAACAAGAAGAAGGCAGTTACTGATGTGATTCCCGATTCCCGATTCCCGATTCCCGATTCCCGATTCCCGATTCCCGATTCCCGATTCCCGATTCCCTTAACTAAAAAAATCCCTAGCAGCTTCACAGTCTCTCTGAATTTGGGCTTTGAGCTGGTCTAGGGAGGAAAATTTTTGTTCGGGACGGATAAATTTCTGGAGGCTTACGGTTAGGGTTTGGCCATATAAGTCTCCGGACCAATCGAATAGATGAACTTCGACAGTTAAATTGGTGCCCTTGACCGTGGGGCGCATACCAATATTCATGACACCAGGATGGGAGGATAAATTGGTGTCTAGGTTAGAGGATTCAGAGGTATGGGAAACTTCGACGCAGTAAACCCCTAGCCTAGGCAAATATTTGTCTGGGGGTAAGTGGAGGTTAGCGGTGGGAAATCCAATAGTTCTACCGAGTTGTTGACCTTTCTCTACTATTCCGATTACGGTGTATGGCCGTCCTAGGAATCGGTTGGCTTTGTCGATATCCCCTTGGGCTAAGGATTGGCGAATGATAGAACTACTGATCCGTTGCTCTTGACGTTTGTACAGGGATACGATGTGAACGGTAATACCGTAGGCGGAAGCGATCGCATCCAAATCCGTTGCGGTGCCAGCTCGCTTATGGCCAAAGCAAAAATCCTCTCCCACACTGACTTGCTTTGCCCGGAGTTGCTTGACTAAAATCTTTTCGACGAATTCCTGGGGACTCAGGGAAGCTAGCTCTCGGTTGAAGGGTAATAGGGCTAACTGTTGCACACCCAACGCACTTAACTGTTGTGCTTTTTCGGTTGGTGGTGTCAGCAGCTTCCAGGCTTGACCAGAAAAGAATTCTCGGGGGTGGGGATTGAAGGTGGCTACTGTGGGATAGATTAGTTCTAGATTTGAGCCACTGGTTTCAGGGTTACTAAATTGCTCAAGATTCGATGATGCCAGGGCTTGAGCTTGAGCTGTAACTGGCTTCGGCAAAATGGGAGCAATAACTTGCTGATGCCCCAAATGGACGCCGTCAAAGTTTCCGAGGGCAACAGCGGTTGGTGTTAACGCGGTAGTTAGAGATGATGTAATCCACACGCTTAATATTTTGACATATTTCGCCCGTGGTAGGCAATGGATGAGCGCTACGCGCAAGTCAGAAGTCAGAAGTCAGAAGTCAGAAGTCAGCTATGACTAAGTTTCGGAGTTATAGGAATGTCGTAGTGCTATATCAGTTTATAGCCATGCCGCATACATATTTTTTCATAGCTATCAGGTACACGTAATTTTTAACATCTTCCCTCTTACCTCTTACCTGATATATGCTAATAATATCCCATTCACCCAATAATTTGTACCTAACCCAATTGAAAAATGCTGACGGCTGACAACTGACGGCTAAATGCTTACTATTAACTCATTTCAATTTAAATTCACCGTCAACCACTTCCACCAGGACAGGTTTACTCTGACGCTCCCCTTGGTCAGTAAACTGCAAAGGTAACCCTGAGGTATCACTCGCTACAAGATTAACCTTGCGAAGTCTGTCGAGAACTATCTCTCGGTCGGCATCCTGGAACAAAGCCTGAATAAAGGCTTGAGTAGCATCGAAGCTAGTAGCAGTAGTCCATGTAACACCCCCTGGCCATAGTTTACTAGCTGCTGTAGAAAAGGTTTTTGCCTGTGGTGATTCCCTAAACCAGGGAACTACTATAGTCAACCCTTCAACCGCTTGCTTACCCTGTTTCAAGGTTTTATCTTCATATAAAGTAGACGCACCGAAGAACCTCAGCCCTTGCTGATCTTGCTGATTAGGGTTTGGCTTCAAGTTAGCGTTGGCTTTAGCAATCTCGAGAGCTGTATCAATGTATTCCACGCTCGGGAATAACATGGCGGCCTTGGCTTGATTTTGATTGAGACTCTTGTTGACTTCCTCAGTTGTATTCAGGTAGGGATTGTTTAATTCGATATCCCGAAGCACCTGACCCCCTAGTTGTTCAAAGTGGGTTTTAAAATCTTTTTTGAAACTATGGCTATAGACACTGTCAGAATCATAGAAAATGACGACCTTGTCTAAGCCAGGTTGAGTTTTGACATGTTGAGCTAGTTTTTTCGCAAGTGCTCGATTAGAAGCAACTGTCCTAAAGAACACGTTGTTCTTGACATCAAGACTGGTTAAATCACTACTGGCACTGGTGGAGGAAATCATGGCTAAGCCAGCTTGGTCATATACAGGGAGTGCAGCTTTACTGGCATCACTAGACTCATGTCCAATTACGCCCAGGATAGAGTTGTCTTTAACCAAAGCCTGAGCTATTTCTTTGGCTTTGGCTGGATCGTTGCCATCATTAGCGATCGCAATTGCCAGGAATCGACCATTTAATCCCTCTGAATTATTGAACTGATGTTGAGCCTGGGCTACCCCTCGCAATATTTCTTTTGCCCTGGATTTTGACTGGTCGATGGGCACTACCACAGCAATAGTGAATGGATAAACATTCTGGTTACGAGCGCGGGCATTGTTGTAGTAAATCAGCAATTCTGGATCACTGGGATTATACTGCCAAGCTTGCTTAAACCAGTTAGCCGCTGCGCCATAGTTTGCGTTTCGGAATGCTTTAGTACCAGGGTCAATTGTTTCGATGTTGTCAATTCTAGGAAATAAGCTGTGGTCACCCCGACTAATACTCCGACTAATAGTAACGACGCATCTCATCCCGAAGACTTTCTGGAAACCGTTTGGACAGGGCGTTGATACCTTATAAAATCCCACACCAACCAAGGAAATGATTGTTACTCCTAATGCTAGTTTACCTAACCAATTCCTTTGACTAAGGTTCTGATAATTACTGCGGTATCTATTTATATTAGTCATCCTAGAGGGGGAAGACTTGTTAATTAATCGATCAAATTTAGCTATATAACTTTCAATTTTCAGTAGTTGATCTCGTGCCGATAGATTGTCTGGATCAATTTCCAAGACTTGGGTGAACTGCTCTGTTGCTGTTGCGAATGGTTGTTGCTTGATTAAGTGATTGCCATAATTTAGTAGGGAGCACACCAACCCATCTTTGTTACGGGTTTGGTCAACCTTATAGGCTCTTTGGTAATAGGTAACCGCTTTATCAAACTCTCCAAACTCTAGATAGCCTTGAGCTAGGGCAACTACAGCACTAAAATGATTAGGGTTTAGTTCCAAAACCTTTTCATATAGCCCTAGGGCTTTGGTAATTTCTCCCTGTTTATACTGGGTAGTAGCTTGTTGATAGATGGGATTAGTTTGGTCTTGGTCTAGTTTTTCCAGTGCTAGTATCTCTTGCCGAAGTGGGTAATATTTTATCAACCAGCGCCGGATAAATTCAATATTTATATTGCCTTTGGTTTTATCTAAGAAACCTCGTTTCCCTAGTTTTTCTATTGCTTTCGTTAAGGCCGTTGTTGGAATAATCCCGTAGTTTGTGAGCAGACTTAATGGCTGTTCTGAACTATTTTTAACGGCATTATCTGCCTCGGCAAAGGCAGAGAATACTACTCGTTCTGGAATAGATAATCCGGCTCTAATCCCTGCCAAACCAGCACTAGCATTTTCTAGGGCTTGGTCTACACTGTTTTCTACATCTTCTGGAGTGATGTGCCACTGCTCTAGCTCCCTAGCTCTGCTAAAAATAGCAAAACATAGCACTTGGGTAAAATAAGGATGCCCGGCTGATAGGTTGTAAATAGCTTGGATAGCAGAGCTTTCGTAGGTAAGTAGTCCTGCCGCTGGTTTGGTAATTAGCTCCTGGGTAGTTTGTTGATCAAGTAAGCCAATTTCTTGCCTTGCCGCATCGTTGAATATCTGGAGATCGGGTAAATCTTTGGATTCCTGTGCGACACAAAGAATCAGGTATAGATTATCCTGTCGAGCAACTAGGGATTTTAAATAAAGAAATAAATGCTGGCATATTAGCTGATTATCTTGGTTATTATCTTGGTTATTATCTGGGCTATTACCTTGGCTATTGCAGGTCTCGAATTCATCCACCAATAATGCTAGGTTTTGCTTAGGCAATCTTTGATAGACTTGGGGCAAAAATTGGTTATGAAAGAGAGAGGGGTCAGTGTCGAGGGCGGTACTAGAAGGCAAGGGTATTTCAGGAGAGTCTAGTTCCAAGCTATCCAGGATTTCTGTGGCCAGTTCCTCCAAGACCTGACCGAAAGATTTGTGACTGTAGGATTGCAGATCAAAGGGCACAAAGGCAAAGCTATCTAAGTTAACCGATTTAGGAATATGATTAAGGAGGGAAGACTTACCAATCCGCCGTTGACCGTACACTATAATCACCTTGGCTTTATTCCTGAGGTTATCCTCGATAAACCGGAATAAGTTTCGTCTTCCCCAAAATAATTCCTGGTCATTGTCATCAATTGGATGACCAATAATATAGGGATTCCTATGAAGTTTTGAACTCATTTTTTTTCATCTCCGATATAGCAGAGATATACTATTAGTGAGGTTATTATTAATTAATAAATAATTGGGACTACCAAATCTTTGAGGTTTTGTATAACTTTTTTTGATAGGTAACTCCCTAGGATGATGGTTGATATCTTTAGATTTATTCTCCAGAGTATACCTATAATATTTTAGTCAGTATTCTGAGTAAGTCTTGGTCAAAGAGACTTAGGTTGTATGCACTCAAGCTTGATGATCAGGGGAAATTTTTAATCCCCCTCTTCGTATTGCTCTGCAATGAATTTCAATTTATTGTCAACCACTTCCACCAGGACAGGTTCACTCTCACGCTCCCCTTGGCTAGTAAACTGCAAACCCAACCCTGAGGTATCACTGGGTACAAGATTAATAATCCGGAGTCTGTTGAGAACTAGCTCTCGGTCAGCATCCTGGAACAAAGCCCGAATCAAGGCTTGAGTAGCATCGAAGCTCGTAGCAGTGCGCCAGCTAACATTCCCTCGCCATAGTTGCCTAGCTGCTTGAGAAAAGTCTTGGGCATTTGGTGCTTTTCTAAACCAGGGGACTACCATAGTCAACCCTTCAACCGCTTGCCCACCCTCTTTCAAAGTTCGATAATTATTGAAAATATCTCCACTGAACAACCTCAGCCCTTGCTGATCTAGTTTGTTGCCCTTAGGGTTCAGGTTAGCGTTAGCTTTAGCAATATTAATAGCTGTATTAATGTATACCGCGCTTGGAAATAACATGGCGGCCTTGACTTGATCTTGAGAGAGATTCCTGAGTTCTTCAGTTATATTCAGGTTGGCATCGTTTAATTTAATCTCCCGAACCACCTCACCCCCTAGTTTTTCAAAGTGGGTTTTAAAATCTTGTTTGAAACTCGTGCTATAGAGACTGTGAGAATCATAAAAAATTACCACGTTGTCTAAGCCAGCTTTAGTTTTAAGATGTTGAGCCAGTTTTTTCCCAAGTGCTTGATTAGAAGGAACTGTCCTAAAGAAAACCTTTCCATTTAAATAACTACTGGTGCTGGTGGAGGAAATTATGGCTAAGCCAGCCTGGTCATATACGGGGAGTGCAGCCTTAGTGGCATCACTAGAGTTATGTCCAATTACGCCCAGGATAGAGTTGTCGTTTACCAAAGCCTGAGCTATTTTTTTAGCTTTGGCTCGATCGTTGCCATCGTTAGCGATCGCAATTTCCAGAAATCGACCATTTAATCCCTCTAACTTATTGAACTGATGTTGAGCCTGAGCTACCCCTCGCAATATTTCTTTTGCGAGGGATTGTGACTGGTCTATGGGCACTACCACAGCGATAGTGAATGGATCAAAACCTTGTTCACGAGCCAGGGCATTGTTGTAGTAAATCAGCAATTCTGGATCATTTCGATTAGCCTGCCAAGCTTGGTAAAAACCCTGAGCCGCTTGGGCATAGTTTTGGTTTCGGAATGCTTCAGTAGCACGGTCAATTTTTTCGATGTTGTCAATTCTAGGAAATAAGCTGCGCTCACCCCGACTAATACTCCCACTAATAGTAGTAACGATGCATCTAATCCCGAAGACTTTCTGGGTACCGGTTGGACAGGGAGTTGATACCTTATAAAATCCCACACCAACTAGGGAAATAATTGCTACAGCTGTTGCTAGTTTGACGATGCCTAGCCTAGTAGGATTGGGGATTTTATGAACCGGATTGATAGGTATATTAGGTGTGTTAATAGTCAAGGGTTTGATTTTAGCTTCAATATGTTCTAGCTTTTGGTGTGCTAATTTATCCTCAGGCTCAATGTCCAACATTTGCTCAAAAAGCTTCTTGGCTATTTTGAATTTTTGTTGCTCAATCAACTCATCTCCATAACTTAGTAGCGATCGCAACAACCCTTCTTTGCTTTGTACTGGCTTAACTTGATAAGCTCTTGTATAGAGTTCTACAGCTTTGCTGAAATTGTTGACCTGAAGATAGCCCTGAGCTAGAGCCAACAAAGCCCTAAAATGATTGGGATTAATTTGCAAAACCTCTTCATAGAGCACTAGTGCGGTCTGAATTTTCCCCTGTTGATACCGTGTAGTGGCTAGTTGATAGATCGGATCCGTTTGGTCTTGGTCTAGAGTCTCCAGTGCTAGTATCTCTTGCCCTAGTGGGTGATACTGAAGCAACCAGTGCCGGACTAATGCCACTTTTACTCTACATTCTGTGTCATCGACGAAACCGTTTTCTGTAAGTCTTTGGGGTGCTTGAGACAGGGACTTGGTCTGGCTCACACCATAGCGCTTTAGGAACGATAATGGGTGTTCTGGCACCGGCTCGTCTTTTGACTTCATAGCTCTTTGTTGAGCCTCTGCCACCGCTGAAAATACCACTTGCTCTGGGATCGGTAAGCCATCCCACAACCACACCAACCCCCCTTGAGCGTTCTCAATTGCCTGGTTGACTATGGCCTCCACATCTGCACCAGAAATCCTGCTGTTCTGTTTCTTCCTAGCCTCCGAGAATAGAGTAAAGCATAGGACTTGGGTAAAATAGGGATGCCCTGCTGAGAGGTGGTAAATGGCTTTGATGGCATTCCGTTCATAGGTCAGCACACCCTGAGCTGGTTTAGTAATGAGCAGTTCAGTACTGAAATGATCCAGAAAACCAATTTTTTTGTAGGGTGGACTCCCAAACACCTGGAGTAGATTGGGTAGATCATCCAGATTCCGTCCCACTACCGCAATCACAAATAATTGATGGTGCTGTTTAATCAAGTCAGCTAAATAGGGAAAAAAATTTTGCTCTGCTGACGGGGAGTTATCGTCACTTAAAACATCAAATTCATCCAGCAATAAAACCAGGTTTTTACCGTTTAATACCTGATAAACCTTGGGCAAAAATTGATTAGAGAATATCGCTGTATCACTTTCTAACTGGTATTCTGAGGGGAGAGTCAGATGATCCGGTTCTAGATCAAAGTGATCAACCAAGTAGTCACTAATCTCTTGAGCAAAGTCATGGATAAGACGACTCAAGGGTAAGTGAATGAAGCCTTGCAAATCAAAGTTAACAAAGAAAAACTGATCGTGAACAAGTTTGTTGGGAATGTGGGCCAAGACCGATGACTTGCCAATCCTTCGTTGACCATGGAGTAAGATCACCTTTTCCCTGTTCCTCAGGTTGTCTTCGATAAAACGAAACAGACTCTCCCGTCCGAAAAATTTGTCTGGGTCATCAATTATACTCCCGATAATATAAGGATTAGGACGATTAGGGTAATTATTATCCATTCCTGGGCTATTCATGATTCGTTTAATTCTTCTCCAAACCACTCAAGGTTTGCTGCCATCTGGTTTACTGCCCTTTCAAGTCAGGAAAATGCAGCTAACACCTTACTCACTCATTCCAGAGCAGTCTTGACTTTGTTTTGATGTTGCGATATCCACTTAATTGCTTCAGTGACTTGATCAGCATGACTATGGCTGAGTAGATTGAGAAAGACTTTTTGCCTATCTTTTAGTAATTGATGATTAGTCTGCCAAAGTTCCTGAATCACCCACCGTTCCATAATGGATGAAGTAAATAATAAGTCTTGATGGCTGATCATCACTCCTAGTTTGTTTTGGTTAGTAATTACCCCTTGTTCGACGAGGTTAATTAACTCTCGCTGGTGTTGGCTAAAAAATACCTCAATTCCCTTCAAGTCAAAGTGCTTGTTATGATGGAGACGACCGTCTAACTTGAACAATGCCATCAACATCAATAGAGCTTGCTCAACTTGGCTGCACCGTTTCCAAATCGTTTCAAAGATCGGTCGGGTAGTAGCTTCAAAGTCCTGAACAAAGGCTTGGGCATCAGGGACGTTGCCAGTTTTTAGCTCTCGATAAAGCAAAGAGCCAGCAACCTGGAGCAGAGCCGGATGTCCACCAGCAATATCTCGGATCAGCCCCCGTAAGGTTGAGGTCATTGGAATACCAGCCATTAAGTGATCAATCTCAGGGTCAGTCAATGGCTTCAGGGATTGGAACAGATAATGGTTGTACCAGGGAGAACTATGGGGATTGAGAGCAGGACCCAGTTCATTGAGAGGCCGGAGTGAGGCCACAATCATGGATACATATCGCCTCTCCAGAGAGTGATAGGCAATACTGCGACACTCCGTGAGAAAGGTTTCCATTTCAGCATAAGTATAGTAATGGTTTTCACGCAGTGCCCAATCATAGTCATCTACTAGCAACAGCAAGAATTTGTGGCGTTTGCGAAGCTGCTTTAATACTTGGCGCATGCCTCTGGTGCTTGCTCGTCCCTGGTTCAGCAATGTGTCGATCTGTTCCTGGAGGTCTGGCTCACCGTCTAATTCTTCTTGGAGCAGACTAAAGACTTCTTGCCAAAACCCGGCAGCTGTAAAGGGTTGGATACTTTCGCAACTCAGGAGTACGATCACGGCCTGGGATGGGTCTTGTCCATACTTTTGCCAAACTTGGGGGGAAGCCAAGAATTCCAGAAAAGAGGTCTTGCCCATGGCTGGTCCTCCCCAAAGGGCTAAGTTACTGCGGCTATAGATTTGATCAAAGGCAGCCTGAATTTCTGATCGTCGTCCCACAAAACGGTCTGGGGAAACTGGCTGACCATAGGTAAAAGGATTTGGCATGATAGTTATGGTTCCCATATAGCGTTTCCCAAGCTAGCAAGCTACAATTAGAACCCTCTGGGAATTCTACTAAAGAACTATGAAAGCCTTCTAATTTGATCCTAGACAAAAACTTATTGATTGTGCTCAAGGTAATATTTCTAAACCTCAGATCGATCAACAGTTCCATGTTGCTTAAAGCTTTGTTAAAAAAATCAGCAATTACACACAATTAATGAGACATTTTCAATACCTGAAATTATTTTAACTACAAGGGTTACAGAAAATTATAGTAGGTGATTAATTATGCACGCTGTGCTTAATCAAACAGTATCAATAAACCAGCAATATTGCTGCCCAAGTCCGAAATTAACAAACTCCGACAAAACTTACCTCAGAAGAATTAACTAAATTAGATCTACCTCATAACTATATATCTCTCTTCTGTCAGAGTGGGTATAACCCTAGGAATTTCGTGAACGAACCTCTGAACCTCAACGGTGAGTCTCTGGATCTCAACGGTGAGTGTCTGAATATCAACGGTGAGTATCTGAATATCAACGGTGAGTATCTGAATATCAACGGTGAGTCTCTGAATATCAACGGTGAGTCTCTGAACCTCGTGAGGTAGCAAGCCCTTTGGTGGTGCGTTACGGGGCAGACTATCCCAACATTGGTGACGAGGTTGAACATCAGGGCAAGCCCGCCCCTAACACACCCTACGTCAATTGGTATGCTAGTACAGAGTTGATTGTAGTAGTCCCCTACTCCCTATTCCCTATTCCCTGTTCCCTGTTCCCTTTCTTATATGATCTCTGGTAATTCTCTTGTAGTTCTCTGGTATCGTTTTCTAGGCATTTTCCTGGCTGTGAGTTTTGCGATCGCACTGCCTGGCTGTAGCATCAGCCAATTTCAAACCAAGGCAGCTGATGTTCCCCAAATAGTCCAGAGTATTCTCAGTGACATAAATACCTTTAACTATGCCCTCAACCAAAGTGCTACCAATATTTTTGGTCTTACCTTTCAGGGTTTAGTAGACACTAATGGCATCACCGGGGAAATAATCCCGGGTTTAGCGGAATCCTGGCAGATTTCCGAGGATAAACTTAAAATCCTATTTACCTTGAGGGAGGGGCTAAAGTGGTCAGATGGTGAGCCTTTAACCACTGATGATGTGGTCTTTACCTACAATGACATCTACCTCAACCCAGAAATTCCCACTGATTCTAGAGATATCCTCCGGGTTGGCAAGAGTCGAGCCTTACCAAAGGTCAAAAAGATAGACCAGCGTCGGGTAGAATTTTCTGTCCCTGAACCCTTTGCGCCCTTTCTCCGCAATACTGGCTTACCGGTCTTACCCGCTCATGTGCTCAAAGAATCCGTGAAGACCAAAGATTCAGAAGGGAATCCTATGTTTTTGACCATGTGGGGGGTAGATACGGACCCAGAAGATATTATTGTCAACGGTCCTTACAAACTTAAACTCTACCGCACCAGTCAGCGGGTGCTTTACGACCGTAATCCCTACTACTGGAAAAAAGATAAACAGGGCAACCAGCAACCTTATATTGAGCGGGCGATCTGGGAAATTGTAGAATCAACCGATTCATCCTTCATTCAGTTTCGCTCCGGCGGATTAGATTCTCTGGGTGTATCCCCTGAATACTATTCCCTGCTCAAGCAGGAAGAAAAAAAAGGTAACTTTACCATTCATATCGGTGGTCCTACCCTCAGTTCCAGTTTTATCTCCTTCAATCTCAACACCGGTAGCCGGGATGGACAGCCTTTAATAGATCCGATTAAGTCCCGTTGGTTTAATACCCTCGAATTTAGACAAGCCGTTGCCTATGGCATAGACCGGCAAACCATGCTGAATAATTTGTATCGGGGGTTAGGTGCGCCGCAATATTCTAATATACCCGTGCAAAGCCCCTATTATCTGTCACCAGAAGAAGGGTTACCCGTGTATGACTATAATCCCGAAAAAGCCAAGAAATTACTGTTAACAGCGGGCTTTAACTACAATAACGAAGGCGAACTCCTCGATAGCCAAGGTAATCGAGTCCGTTTCACCTTAATGACTAATGCTGGGAATAAGCTGCGAGAAGCCATGGGAGCACAGATTAAGCAAGACCTCAGTAAAATTGGCATTCAAGTCGATTTTACTCCCATTGCCTTCAATACCCTAGTAGACAAACTCGGCAATAGCTTAGATTGGGAATGCCATCTCCTTGGTTTTAGTGGCGGTGGCTTTGAACCCAATAATAGTTCTAATATCTGGTCTGTGGATGGGGGATTGCACAGCTTTAATCAAAAACCATTCCCTGGTCAATCCCCAATTCAAGGTCGTAAAGTAGCCGATTGGGAGCAAAAAATAAGTGACCTTTATATCCAAGGCGCTCAAGAATTAGATGAAAACAATCGCAAAAAGATTTATCAAGAAGCCCAACGGATTAATTTAGAAAACTTGCCTTATATTTATCTGATTAATCCTCTCTCCATGACCGCAGTTCGTAACTCCATAGAAGGCATTGAATATTCCGCTCTAGGAGGCGCATTCTGGAATATTGATGAACTGAAAATTTCAGAATGAACAGGGAATCGGGAATCGGGAATCGGGAATCGGGAATCGGGAGCGATGCAGCGCGGTCTTGGGGGTTCCCCCCATGAGCGACTGCATCAAGACAAGGAAAGCGCACCGAGGGAGTCGGGAAAAGTAGGAAAGAAATACAAGGAGTTTTTGATGTTATCCTAAATCAGGATTGTGTTTCATGATCTATTTAGAAATACGACGTTGCTGAATCTTGGAATGAATAAGAGTAGAGTGGGCATCCTGCTCGCGCGAAAATAAGCAGGAAACTGGCAAGATGCCAGTTCCACGCAAGATGCCCATTCCACAAAACTCTTAAAATCATTCCATTATTAAGCAACGCCAAACTATTAACTATTAACTATTAACCATTAAACCTTAAACCTTATTCCCGATTCCCGATTCCCGATTCCCGATTCCCGATTCCCGATTCCCTACTCCCTACTCCCTACTCCCTACTCCCTACTCCCTTAAAAAAAAATGACTCAACCCGAAGCATTAAAATCTCTACTGGAAGCGGTTGCGGCTGGTGACCTTAGTCCAACTGTTGCTCTAGATAAACTGAAAGATTTTACCTACGAAGAAGTGGGTGATTTTGCCAAAATTGACCACCACCGCACCTTAAGAACTGGATTTCCTGAGGTAATTTGGGGAGAGGGAAAAACCCCAGACCAAATTGCTCAGATTATGGCAGTAATGCGCCAGCGGAATCCGGTAGTAATGGCCACACGGATTACACCAGAGGTGGCAACGGAGCTAGAGGCAAAAGTGCCAGAGTTACAGTATTATTCCACAGCTCGGATTTGTGCGATCGCACCATCCCAGCTCGAACCTAAGTATTCCGGCACCATTAGTCTAATTTCCGCTGGCACATCGGATTTACCAGTAGCTCAGGAAGCAGCCATTACCGCTGAGTTATGTGGGTTTCAGGTCAAGCGCCTTTGGGATGTGGGGGTAGCTGGTATCCACCGCTTGCTGAACAATCGACAGGTGATTGTCGAGGCCGATGTGTTAATTGTGGTAGCTGGCATGGAAGGAGCATTACCCAGTGTGGTAGCTGGCATGGCCGATTGTCCAGTGATTGCGGTTCCGACTAGTGTCGGCTATGGAGCCAGTTTTGGTGGTATGGCACCCCTGTTAACCATGTTGAATTCTTGCGCACCAGGGATAGGAGTAGTGAATATTGATAATGGCTTTGGTGCAGCCGTCTTAGCTGGACAGATTCTTAGGACTGGTAATAAGATCAAGTCCGCTTGAATACCCATAATTAATGGGAGATGGGGAGATGGGGAGATGGGGAGATTTTTATGAAGAGTAATTATCCTGACATGATATAAGTTGCAGGCTTGATCTTCAGGTACGACTGGAACATCGGAAGAAGGGGAGGAGCGGTAAAATTTCCACTAGAACCTGCTGATTAGATAGGGTACCGTTTAGGAATTGTGATAATTTTTGATGCCATATTCCCTACTCCCTGTTCCCTGTTCCCTGTTCCCTGTTCCCTGTTCCTTTTGTTAAGAACAATTACAAAATCCCTACCCCAATAGTAAACGATAAAACTCACCCTGATAAGTAATTGGAGGGAAAAGTTTGAGACCTTGATTCCTTCCAGTACTGTTTCAAAGAGGTAATTATGAAATTCAAACTAAGTACAGCAACTCTTTGTATCAGTGGTGCAGTTTTTGCTATGAGTCTGGTCAATCCCACCTTGGCAAAAATCCCAGACTTTCTTGGCAATGGGGCTAATCGCAACTCTGCCACAGTCCCTGAACTAGAACAGAAAAGTAGCTTTGACCAAACATCCTCATCCGACTTGCTAGCTCAAGCGGTTACAGTTAATCTCAATGGTGTGTGGCGAGCCAATGATGGTGGCACCTACTATATTCGGCAAGTAGGTAATGAACTGTGGTGGTATGGTCAAAGTTCTAATAATGGCCAAAGTTTCAGCAATGTCTTCCATGGCTACATTGGTAAGAGTGAAGTTGCTGGTAACTGGGCAGATGTACCCAGGGGTCGGACTCGCAGCTCTGGCGAAATGGTAGTCAAAATCAATTCAAGCCGTAGGCTAACAGCAGTTCGGAAAACAGGTGGCTTCGGCGGTAGTGTTTGGACTCGCTAGAGTTAGTATGAAATAGAAAAAAGTATGCTACAGATCAGGTAAATTTTGGTGAAAGACAAATTCAGATCAGGGAATCTAAAATTTGGGTAAACGTAGCACCCATTTAACTATTTCATACTAGCCTGATTAATGGCTAATTTTTTTGAGGCATGAAACCGATATATCCTCAGGGTTTCATGCCTTTTTGGGTTATCATATAGCGTTTATCATAGCTATGAGGTACACATGATTTTTTTCCTCTTTCCACTTCCGACTTCCGACTTCCCTCTTCCCTGCTCCCTGCTCCCTGCTCCCTGCTCCCTGCTCCCTGCTCCCTGCTCCCTGCTCCCGACTCCCGACTCCCGACTCCCGACTCCCGACTTCGATTAACCCAAGAGCAAAGCACCTCACACAATTGAGAACTGGACTATACTGAAAATAGTTCGATCAGAGTTAAATCCAGTCATAAACGTTTCCCAAAATCGTTGTTGTTAACAGAGCAGGAAGTACGATAAAAATGAGCAAAAATGTACTTAAAGATACCAACTTAATCTTAATCGAAAACAACTTCTTCCCTCTCCACACTCCCCCCCCTCCCTACACTGCCCGCACTGCCCACATTCGACGCACTCCCTACACTGCCCGCACTCCCCAAACTCCCCATACTCTGCCCATACTATTCCCCCTATTCCCGATTCCCTGTTCCACACTTCTGAAATAATTACTGATTGAATGACTAACTTAGTTCCAATACCAAACAATCCCTTCATTGTCGGTCAGCCAGTTCCCCCAGAGCGTTTTGTTGGACGAACTACTCTGATTGAAACCGCTTTCGACCAAATCTCCAAGCGCAGTAACCTATCCGTGTGGGGAGGTTCAGGAATTGGAAAGTCTTCCTTTCTGGAGTTACTCACTTGGCCTGAAATCTGGCGAGTACACCAAACCGAGCTAACCAACCCATCACAAGCAGTAATTGTCTTGTTAAATTGCCTCAGTATCCATCCCTTCACTGGGTCTGGCTTCTGGGGAAAGGTCTTGAGCTTGATTAAAACTAAACTGGACAGCAATCCTGGGCTGCAAGCAGATATCGATAGATTAGTGCAAGACGGAAAAAGCACTGCTGAGGATTTCCAAGAAGTCTTGGGTAAACTGGGAGCACACAATAAATTCCTAGTATTGCTAGTTGATGATTATGATGCTGTTTTTCTCACTCATGAAACCTACACTGAAGCTGACATGAAAGCCTTTCTAAGTCAGAGTCGCACCGTAGCCAATTTTTTTGATGAAAGGGAATACCTGTCCATGATTGTTACCTCCTCTCGCCCTCTTAATGAACTTGGGCCGAGTCTCACTCCAGGTCAATCCCCGTGGTACAATCACTATCTGTTTCGACAACTTAAGCCATTTACCAAGAATGAAGTGGATACTCTGCTGCAAGGTATGCCCATGACACCAGCTTTGCGGGATGGTATTGCCGAGATTGCTGACAGACACCCGGCCTTGCTACAGAATGCCGGTTATCTGCTCTACCAAGAGTTACGAGCTGGAGGAGACCTCGACCCTGTTACCTTTGCCCAAGAGTTTAAAAATACCACCCTACATATCTTTCAACAGATGTGGGAACTATCTAATCCCATCGAGCAAACGTTGTTAATGCTAATTGCCCTGTCTGAACTAAATGGTCGATTGCCTAATCAGCGCTACGATATCAGTGGTGTAGATAACATTTTTAGTCAGCAGGAGCTAGAGTTAAATGCTCTAGTGGGGCAAGGAGTAATTAAACGTCAAGACACTGAAAATAAGATCAGTTATTCCTTTGCATCTTCCATTATGGAGTGGTGGGTGGTCAAACAAATCCAGAATAGCAATGAAACTGAACTAGACCAACGAAAGAAAGTGTTTCTAAATGTGATGAGTTCAAAGCAAGCAGAAAAAGTTACTAAAGCCATTCGTTGGTTATGGAACAACAAAGACCAGGTGCCATCTATCCTAGGATGGATTGGAACAGTGGCAGCTGCCCTTCCAATATGAAACGGAAACAGCGGATCTAGGAACAGGCAACAGGCAACAGGCAAGAGGAACCTACCCCTAACCCCTCCCAGGAGGGGAAGGCAAGAGGCAAGAGGCAACAGAAGGATAATTTGTAAGGATAATTTGTTAATTATGAGACTGTAACTTAATATAAACTATTAACATACAGCGTTTTTCATAGCTATGAGGTACACAGGATTTTTTCCCTCTTACCTCTTCCTGCTCCCTGCTCCCTGTTCCCTGCTCCCTAAAACCTACAACTTTGTACTAACCCAATTGAAAACTGCTATAGTTGACCACAAATGCCGGGAGAGGCACTCAACGGAACTGGGGAGAAAGCCAAGATGACTACTGCAACTGTTCGGGAAAGTCCTTTTATTATAAATCCTTACATTGTTGGTCGTCCCATCTCTGAACCGGAATTATTTTTCGGTAGAGGTGAAGACTTTCGCTTCATTGAGGACAACCTCCGGAAGGGCGCACCGGTAATTTTGTGCCAAGGTCAACGACGTATTGGGAAATCCTCTGTACTTAAACAAATTCCCAATTTTGTTGGGCAAGATGACTTTGTGTTTGTCCAGTTTGATCTACACGACAAAAGTCAGTCATCCCTTAGTCGTGTGCTCTACAATTTAGGACAAGCTATTATTAAGCAACTTCAGCTAGACTATGACCATAGTAAGCTACCAACTGTTACGGAATTAGAAACAAATCCGACTCTTTTTGCTGATAGCTTTTTAACAAAAGTATATCAAGAATTAGGGGATAAAAATCTGGTGTTGTTGCTAGATGAGTTTGATGTGTTGAGTATTGACAATCCTGCTTCATCACAAGAGTCATCAGTTAACACGTTTTTCCGTTATATACAATCTCTGATTCAACAGGATCAGCGATTATTTATTATTGCCTTTATAGGACGGCAACTCGATGATATATCCAAGTTTCTGGGATTATTTAAAGATGCTCCTAACAAACGCATTGGCTTACTCAGTGAACGAAGTGCCAGAGAGTTAATAACTGAACCAGCTAAGGAGTCTTCTTTGGGCTATGACTCCGAGGCAATCGATGCCATCTTAGCATTAACTTCAGGTCATCCCTATTTTACTCAGGTCCTATGTCATGCACTGTTTGCTCAAGCTAGAACTGAACAAAAGTGGCAGGTAACTCGTGATGATGTGACTAGAATTGTGGATGATGCCATTGAAATTGGCGAAGGAGGATTAACCTGGTTTCGGGATGGATTACCGATTCCGGAACGAGTGATATTTTCCGCAGTAGCAGAGGCTCAAAAAAAAGCTAAAATAAATCCTAATCAGATTGTGCAAGACCCGTTGAGTTTACTGGAAGAGTATGGCGTTACCATCACCGATTCTTTGACTAAAGCTAGGGAAAAACTAGTTAAATCAGGTTTCTTGGGGGTTGTAGACATAACCAATCAAGTTACCCCCTATACCGTACAATCCTACAAAGTAACAGTAGAATTAGTCCGCCGTTGGTTAATCCAACGTTACCCATTGCGACGAGAGATATTTGAATTGGAAAACCTCGATCCAGAGGCTAAGGCTAGTTATCAACAAGCAATGGAACGGAGTGATCAGGGGGATGTATCTCATCAGGTGAAACCCTATGAACAGGTTTTGAAAGCCAATCCCAATCACTTTCGTGCTTTATTCGAGATAGCAAGGATATATTTGGAAGGTCACGAATTTGCTAAAGCAGTAGAATGCTATCAGCGAGCATACCTAGTTAATCCAGTCCGGAATCAGGATGAATTAGTGGAATCGCTTTTAGGTTATGGAAAACACCTCATGGAAATAGGGGAAGTTATCCTAGCCATGGAGCAATTTGAGCAAGTGCTAAGGATAGAGCCAGATAATA
>NZ_JAAHHS010000549.1 GCF_010692395.1 Moorena sp. SIO3H5 | reverse complement strand
TTGATATAATTCTGGTACCATTTTCAATTGATAGGTCGTATTGACAAGTTATGACCTATCTTTTTTTACCATAATTCGCTCAATTTAAGATATATCAAGGGTTACAGGGCGCTTGTCGCCCCCCCAGCTATTTTGTTGAGCAGTTCTTTAGCCTTTTCAATGATCGGGTTAGCGCCTGTAAAAACACTAGCCGATGAAATAAATACACAGGAAGACCCATGTGGTGATAATATAGATTGCTTTGTTATAGAACAAGAAGGTGATTCCTGTTTTCTAAATTATTACTACAATGGTAGTCTACATTCGAGCAAGAAGATTAGTTGCCTAACTGATGAAGATACTATTGGTAGCGGTAATAATGGAAACGACACACTAGATCCTTGTACTGTATGCATTAAGCCAGATCTTTCAATTATGGAATAGGCACTTACCCTGTGTGCGACGTGAAAGCGTGGTGGTAATTATTTACTGTTAGCTAAACTGCTAGTAAAGCAAGAGGGATTAGGTTTAAGTAAAAAAGCTGGTGAGCATACCCAATATGTAGATATCAGCCCTTTTATCTATTCCCTGTTTGCTGTGTTTGGCATTACAGCGAAAAATCGTGTTCGGGGTGCCTATAAAAGCGGAAAATTCTGGATTATTCCTCTATTCAACTATTTCCTAAGTCGGTTAAGGAATTTGCTCCGCGAAGTCTTCTCGACAATCTTCTATAAGAATATGCCTATAATAATAGGCATATTGTAGAGCCTCATTGCTAGACTTAGACGCTTTATCCCAACTTATTCGATACCACTTAGATAAATCTATTGGATCAACACTTTCGATCTGTGGTATAACATCAATGCCACCAGAAATTTGACTTACTTCTTCAACTACATTACGCCGTATAACTCCTCTAAAACAAGCGGTAGCATCACTTTGAAAATAATATTGTTTACCTAAGATAGTATTGCCTTGCTTTTCCAAAATAATATATCTATCATATTCTTTCTCATGATGGTACAAATAGATGCCATCAGTAAAGCCTTCTACTCCAACTACTTGTTTTAACTTTTCGTTCCACTTAAGGATCGCATCTTGAGCTTGATTATAGACAGAGCTTGATGAAGGAATTTGTTTGGCCAAGTTAATTGCTAATTTATAATTCTCATCAACTGGTTTCAACTCCTGTGCTTTTACCACTTTATTGGCTTGGTCTAACTGTCCTTGAGCACACTGATTCAAAAAAAATTGCGCATTATAATGGTTCTGAGAACTTTCAGGAATTTCTAGAGCTTTGTTCATACACTCGACAAAGTCTTTATTTATAATCAGGTCTTCCATAGTTTCCAGAAATACTCGTTCTTCATGATGAGATAGCCATTGCTGATAGCCAAAAATGGCTGCCTTACCAGTAATGACAAGTGTAGCAATACCGATTCCGAACCATAAAAAATTTTTAACTAAAGATCTAGGTTGCTTTGGTTGCTTTGGTTGCTTTGGTTGGTTCTGATCTTGCTTTTGCTCTTGTTTGTAATTTTGCATCTGATCACCGTAGTACTTATGTTTCTAAATAATCTAGCTATTCTTCAAGTGATTGATAAGGATCTGAAACCTTAAAGGCAATTCCTTTCCTCCTTTATGTCTGATTTAACATAGACTTTGCAGTACCCCTGAGGGTACTTTTTGTACTCAAATAAGTAGTCGGACAAAAATAAAATTAACTGTTGAAATAGGGAGCAGGGAGCAGGGAGCAGCGATGCAGCGAGGTAGCGCGGTCTTGGGGGTTCCCCCCATGAGCGACTACCGGTGCGGTCTTGGGGGTTTCGCGCTACTAACCTGTGAGCGCGCTCAAGAAGTGAGCTTTATTTTTGTCCAGGTACTTAGCAGTTTCTTCCCTATTCCCTGTTCCCTGTTCCCTGTTCCCTGTTCCCTACAAAAATAAATTGTCAATTTTCCTTTTTACCTATACAATAGTATTATCGGAATAGTTAATGGAGAGAGAACAGATGAACAAGTGCGTTGGAACTACTGAAGCAGCATCTCTATTAGGAATTTCTTCTCGACGATTGCGCCAACTCCTAGAGAAAGGTCGGGTGCGGGGTGCCTATAAAAGCGGGAAATTCTGGATTATTCCTCTGTTCAACCATTTGCCACAAATTACCAAAGGTAATCGTGGACCAAAGGGCAAATGGCGCACTAGTCGTCCCCCAGCTTTAGCGAAGATTAATGTCAATCGCAATCACATTGGCTCGAATATGAAGAAAAGCCCTCAAGACCGGAAGCCAGTGATTTCAGTAAAACGAAAAGGCAACAATCTCTACGGTAATGAGGTGGAAATCCTCGGTCCGTGTAAGATTGTGTATCAGCCGGATCATCCACTCGATTGTGGCGCTCGTTTGTGGATTGAAACTTTCAGTGATATTCACTTTGTTGGTGGGAGTTTTCCAGCGAGTAACTGAGGGGGTAAAGGGCTTGGCGACTATTTCGGGTATACGCTACGGGTTTTGTAAATACCTAATTTCGTTTGACTATTTAGAATAAAATTATCATGTAAGCTGGCTGGAATGGGATCAACTTTACAGACAATTAGCCCTTCTTTTGGAGAAAGGCTAATTCCATTTACAATAGGCGGGTGTTAACCCACCCATGTACATTTGTGTTATTAAGTTTAAGCTAGGATTCGCTAGCCTCAACTAACAGCTCTATCTGATGGATTAACACAGCTAAGCAAAGTATTGTAATTACCGTGATGCTTTCTTATGCTAATACTTATAGAGGTAGTTATTTACGATTTGCATCTAATCCCCAAGGTAAGCCTTTATCGATAGCATCTCGAACATGTTCTTTGAAATAATCATCAATATTGCTGAATATGAACTTTCCTCCTATTTCATTCTCAGGGGCCAACATGCCTCGTCCCTCTCCAATTGTAGATACCCAAACCGCACCATCTTTTTCAATCACCTGTCTAAAAATTCGACCTGGAAAAAAAATATGAGTTGGTAACGTGTAGTTAATGGCAATCAAATTTTCTTTGTTTACCATTACTACGATCTTATCACCTTTAGTCCAATACCAAAATCTGGCAAAGTTATCGAACTGATAATCAACATCTAAGTCAACTACCATACAGTCTAAAACGGGATTATAATCCTGTTCTTTTCTAGGGGGTGCAGTAAATTGAGCCTGTGACATCATTTCTGCAAAGACATTTTCTGGTGTGCATCCTTTTTCTGTAAGCTCACATATTTTATTACTTGGGTTTGAATCAGTGTTTGGAATTGTAGAGTAATAATGATATCTTCCTCTTAAAATATTGGAGAATTTATCTGGGTAATGCCAGCGTTTAGGATAGGGAAAAAGAGAGTAGAAGAACTTATCCTCTCTTAAAGCATCATTCCTGGCAATTCGCTCTTTGTTATCCTTGTTAGGTAAAACAAATGGATCATCAAAATTTTCTAGGTATAAGTGATCATTGAGCTTAAAATTATGTTCATTTTTGCAAGGAATATTTTTCTTATACAAAGATATTTCCCGATATCCTTGAGCAAAATACATTTGCTTATCTTCAGGAAACCTTAACTCATTATCTGAAACTAAATTAAGTGAGATATCTTCTAGGTCACATTTTGGACTACCTTCTTTTTTGGTCAGCACAATCGAGGAATCTGTTACAGTTTTAACTGTAAATTCACTCTTACATTCACTAGAAGTAAGCTTAAATACTCCCGTTGCCTCACCAGCTTGTGACTTATTAGCCAATGTCATAGTAACATACATTTTAGCTTTATCTTTTTGCCGAGTGAGATATCCTGACCATTCACCAAGAAACTTGTTGGGTAAAAGTGGATTCTGAGGTGCTTCAAAGTCCTTGGGTAAAAGTGTATCCTCAGATACTACAACACCTGTATTAGAACAGTGAATAGTATCTGGGGGGGCGACATGAGAGCTAAAAAGTAGACTGTATAAGCTTCATAGCTCTCATACCTCGTAAATAATTATCGAGCTTATGACGACTTAAACGCATTAACTTATCAACTAATTCCCAACATTGCG
>NZ_JAAHHS010000548.1 GCF_010692395.1 Moorena sp. SIO3H5 | reverse complement strand
TCTTCCGGAGGGTAGCTGCTCAATGCTCGCGCATCGCATTTTCCGGTCGCTGCTGATCAGTACCACCTATATATCAAAATACACAATGATTTCCGGGATAATTCTCCCCGATTCCCTACTCCCTACTCCCTACTCCCTACTCCCTAACATCCACAACTTGTGCCCTTCACCCAATTAAGAACTGCTATACAATAACTAAAGACCAATGACCAATGACCAATAACTAATGAACACATTGCGTCGGTGCTTAATCTTAGGTCTAGCCACCCTACTGACAATCTTTGGAGTGATTAGCTGCCAATCTCACTCCCAAAGTCAATCACCAACATCCGGTAACATCACCCTAGAAACAGCAGGATTAACCCTAGAAAAATTAGGATCTGGGATTTACGGACTAATCGCTAGTACAGACTTTCCCGCCCAAGACCCTAACGCAGCAATTTGTAATGCTGGGATTGTGATTGGTAGCGATGGAGTCCTGGTAATTGATCCATTTCAGAATGAAGCACTAGCTAACTTAGTCTTCTCAACTGTTGAAGACTTAACCGATAAACCCATCAAGTACGTTCTCAACAGTCATTATCACTTTGACCACACTGGTGGTAATTCCGCTGCCGAAGCTAAAGGTATCCCCATCATTGGGCGGGGACCAATTCGAGAATTCATGGAAGATCGTAACAAAGAATACGACCCCAATCCCACTCCACCCAACGTAATAGTTAATAGTGAGAGTAAGATTTGGTTAGGCGATCGCACCGTAGAAATTGAAGAAGCAGAAGGTCATTCTGGGGGAACAGATATTGTGGCCTATGTTCCCGATGCCAAAATTATGTTTACCGGTGATATCTTGTTCAATCAGCGCTTTCCCTACACTGGGGATGGCAATATTCGCAAATGGCAGAATACTTTATCTGAGCTAAAGGCAAACTATCCCGATGTTCGTGTATTACCTGGCCATGGTCCGATTACCGATAGCAGTGGCTTAGATACCTTAAAGAATTACTTGGATCAACTGGAACAATTGGCGTTAACTTGGAAAGAAAAGTCTCTGACTAAAGAACAAGTTATTGCCAACTATTCCCAAATTCCTGCTGCTTATAAGACTTATAAATTCCAAGGATTATATCAAGATAATCTTGAAACAGCTTATAAGCAAATTACCGCTGAACGTTGAATTATTTCAGGATAATTGAGGATATCACAATAAGGTAAGCTAAAGGCCTTTGGCCACGCTACGCGAACAGCTATCAGCAATCAGCTATCAGCAATCAGCTATCAGCAATCAGCTATCAGCTTATGGGTTAGGTCACAGGCTGGAAGCCTGTGCCACGCTAGGAGCCTGTGCCACATTACCTGAGGTTCTGTTGAATAAAATAAGCTGACGGCTGACGGCTGACGGCTGACGGCTGACAAAATAACAAACCCTAGAATTCTATCATGACTAATCAAGAAGAAGACCCATTAAAAAGCAAGCTAGAGAAAAACTTACAAGAGTCCCAATGGCTACATAAATTTAAACAACTGAGTCAAGGACTAAGCCAAATTAAGACAGAAATTCCTCTAACTCAACTCTGTAAGCTAGAGTGGGTTACTGCTACTGACAGCTTAATAATTCACTGTCCAAATATAGAAGTAAGGGATGGATTGTGTAAGCTTTCATGCCAGATTGCCCAAATCACTATGGGAGCAAAATGCTTTATTATTAGACATCCCGACTATGAAGACGTTACTATTGAGCCAGTGTAATTATTTGCTTTCATGCTAATAGCTATTAGTTATTAGCATGAAAGCTATCAGCTAATGCGCTACGCGCACACTACGCGAACAGCTTCAATCTATCCTTCATATCCTTCGCAGCTACCGCGTAGCCTCCGTCTGCACCATCCACAAAATGTACTTGGCGTCCATGGTGCTCAAATACCAGACAGGTCATCAGTGCTCGGTCTGAAATATGCAGACCATACACTAACTTACCTTGTTGATAATTCTTTTCTAAATAGTCTGTTAATTGTTTTCGTTGTGCTTCATTGCCAGCAATCACCATGCGCAACATATCATCAAACTTTCTGTAATCTGTTGCTGCGATAGCATTTCGTTTATAGGCTCCCCAGTCTCCATCTGGAAATTTCACCTTCAACGTCATCAACAACCAGTCCAAGATATTTTTAAACCAGATTTTAAAAAAATAGAGCATCTTATGGCTCAGCTTACTCGACTGGGCGTACAGCCAAGTTTTAACACGTAATTTTTGAGCATTAAACCCTAGCTTAAAATAGTTTTCATCAACTGGATTTAAAACATCTTCAGTTCCATAAATAGTGTCAATTTTTTCAATAATTTCTCGATAAGTTAAATTAGCTAAATCTCCTTGATTAGACGTTGCTTTGACAATCAAGCTGATCGTTTCACCATATTTACTAGGAATGTCTTGCCAGGGACACTCCAAATTAGAAAAATCAGCTTTAGCCTTATTAATAAGGTGTTGGTAAAGGTATAGGTGACTCGTATTTGGATGTTTAATCAATTCAGTAGCATAACTCAAACCATCTCCAGTAAATATAGCCTGATAAGAGTTGTCAGATACCTTGAGCTTGGCTACTTTAACATCATAATCATTAACTCTTATTTCAGACATAGGTACTGCACCCACCCGCAATTCCATCCCAAATTCTTCCCTGGCTAGCTGACTAGTGGCTAACAACGCTTCCCGAGTAGGACCAAACAGAGAAGGAGGAATCAACAGAGTTGCTCCATCTCCCCCAAACACAAAAGGAATGTCTAAATTACCTGCTATATTTAAAACAGCGGCAATAGAGGAGGCTCCCAATAGGTTAACCTCTTTGTAGCATCCTGATTCGATAGCTTGAGTCGAACCCATAATATCGGTAATTACCACATACCAATCCCTGGGAACCGATTTAAACTTTCGAGAGTCAGTAATATCAATGAAGTTTTCTAAAAGAGGTAAATTAGCATAAAAAAAGTCTGTAGTCATGGTTGAATATATGGAAATAACAAACTTTTTACTAGTATGAGAACACCCAGAAAGGGAGTTATATAAAACCAGACTAGCTGCTACACCATAGCAACTGTCAAGTGTAAAAAGTTAAAAATAATAAATCTATTAAACTAATAAAGTTAACGATTGATTTTATTAACGATTTGTGTCTGAAAACAAACAAAACACTCGTTCCCTAGCTGGCATTGCCGGGATTGTCGCAGTAGCCACCATTATTAGTAAAGTATTTGGCTTAGTCCGCCAACAAGCTATGGCAGCAGCGTTTGGAGTTGGTCCGGTTATCAACGCCTACAGCTATGCTTACGTTATCCCCGGGTTTTTATTAATCCTCCTCGGTGGCATTAACGGACCGTTTCATAGTGCCTTAGTTAGTGTTCTCGCTAAACGCGATAAATCAGAAGCCCCACGGCTGGTGGAAACAGTAACTACCTTAGTTGCTTGCATCCTGTTACTGGTAACCATTGCTCTAGTGCTATTTGCTCCAGTTTTTATTGATTTTCTAGCACCAGGGTTTCAGGATACCCCAGAAGGGTTACAAGTAAGAGCGATCGCAATCCGGCAATTACAGATTATGGCACCCATGGCAGTGCTAGCCGGATTAATTGGCATTGGCTTTGGTACCCTCAATGCTAGCGATCAATACTGGCTACCAGCCGTCAGTCCCTTATTTTCCAGCATCACCGTCATTGTTGGCTTAGGAATATTAGCCCTACAGTTAGGCAAAGAAATTAGTAATCCCGATTTTGCCATGATCGGTGGGATTGTGTTAGCTGGGGGTACCCTTGCTGGAGCAACTCTTCAATGGGTAGTGCAGCAAATCGCTCAGTGGCGCAGTGGCCTAGGTAAAATACGCCTACGATTTAACTGGGGTATCCCTGGAGTCAAAGACGTGATGCAAGTCATGGCTCCAGCAACCTTTTCCTCTGGGATGCTGCATATTAATGTCTACACCGACTATTCTTTGCCTCCTTTCTGCCCCAAGCCGATGCCGCTGCTGCTAGCTTAAACTATGCGAATCTTTTAGA
>NZ_JAAHHS010000547.1 GCF_010692395.1 Moorena sp. SIO3H5 | reverse complement strand
TCAAACAGCAAGTGCGTGCCATGGCTTGGCTTAATCCCATGCCTTGCAACCGTTGGACTGGCACCACCGCTGGTGAGATTAGACCCTTGGTACCAATGTTTGAATTCAGTCGCGAAGGTTTACAGAATGCAATAAATGTTTTGCGGGTACGATTCTGATTTGGGTGAAGTACTTTCGTCTTGGGTTTTAGGGAACAGGGAACAGGGAACAGGGAATAGGGAACAGGGAATAGGGAATAGGGAATAGGGAATAGGGAAACAATTCGGTGTAGCTTATAGCTATGATAAACGCTATAACATGTTGATTTGAGATGTAAACATAGTATTCATAGAAAAAGGGAACAGGGAACAGTGTCAAGATATCCGAGGAGTTTTTGGTGTCATGATCAGTCAGCATTGGTTTTCATGATCTATTTAAAAACACTATATAGCGTTTTTCGTACTAATGAGCTATATTCAATTTTATTCTCCCTGTTCCCTGTTCCCTATTCCCTGTTACCTTTGCTATCTAACATGAAACCATGAAAACTGACACTATCCAGCGACAGATTAAATCCTTTAAAAAACGCTTTGGAGAGGCACATCTTTTACTAGCTTGTCACGCTGCTCTCCCATTAGCGATTACCCCTGACTTGTTGTACTGTATTTGGGCAAACTTTCAGCAAGATGTCAAGGGGAGAGGGATAGATATTCCTTGGGTAGCTGTAACAGATTTACTGTTTTCTGGTCTTTGGGAAGAAGTGGGATTAGAAATCTATGAAATGGATGCAACTATCCGGGAGATGCTGCTGAATTATCTCAAAGATAATCACAACTTTGGTGAACAGCGTATTAAAGAGTTATCTGAATTTTTGTTAGTCTATATCCAGCCGCAACTAGAAAGCGATGACCCAGATATTCAGGAATTTGCTAAAGCTCAACGGTGGACAGCCCAGGCTTATCTTCGACCAAAAGCATCAGCGAAGGGATTAGGATTAGCCCTATCACGAGCATATCAGCACGACCGGGATGATTTAATCCGGATTGCTGCTGTGGTAGAAACCTTAGCCGAGCCCCTATCTAAGTTTAAAAAGCTGCTGATTTATGGTCGTGGTATGACCAGATTTGCTCGTGGTGATTTGAAGGGGGCAAAAGCTGAATTTGACAAAATTCGACGCTGGGGTAATCAGGCTCATGTTGCTGGAGTTCGTTTACTACTCCCTAATAATCAAGAATTAACTAGGGAAAAACCGAAATCTTTTAGAGTTTACTGGGTGACCTCAGGGATAGTGATTTTAGTTTTAGTTGGAGGAGTAAACTGGGTTCAATCCCCTCCACCAGATCCTCCCTCTATAAAAGTTAAGGATATTACTACCTGCTCATTATCTAAGGGGATGGCTGAGGTTCATGGACTTGATCAACAACTCATCGATAGGCTAAATATCTTACGTCCCAATTCCCTGGTCAGTTTTGACGATTTGAATGTAGAGATGGACGGAGCTACTTGGCCCTATCTTCAAGCACCAGCTAAACAAGCACTTCAACAAGCTATTGATGAAAGAGGCATACGATTAGTTGTGGCAAGTGCCTATCGCACTATTGCTCAGCAACTCGTCCTATGGAACCTTCCGCGTGATGAGCTTTGCAGGATTCCAATCGCTGCTCGTCCATCTAGAAGTAATCATCAGAGTGGTCTAGCGCTCGATATTCGAGATTATCAGGGTTGGAGACCCTTTCTAGAAAAGTATGGCTGGCGATGGCTTGGACCAACAGACGCTCCACATTTCGACTATGTAGGAAGCAATACCATTGACATCCGAGCTAATTCTATCCTTGCTTTCCAGCAACTTTGGAATCTGAACAATCCAACAGACCGAATTGAAGAGAATGGCAGTTACGATGCTGAAACTGAACAACGGTTGAACAACTCCCCTGTTGATGGCTTCCCTAAGGAAAGCTGATGGTGGTTTACTTTGTTTAAAGGACTTATGTCACTGATATCTGGCCGTTCTTAATTGGACTGTACTTGATAACTCTCAAAAATGCTATAGTAAACAGTCGGTGATTACTAGTAAACAGTAAATATTTTAAAATGAAACAGTTGTCTCGAATTTCCATAGCTATTGTTAGCTTATTCCTTTGTTTGCTCACCTTGAGCAGTTGCAGCAACAACCTTGCTAACACTGATAAACTAGAAGGGGAAGTGTTAAGCATTATCCGGAATAATCCAGAAGTAATTTTAGAATCGGTGCAGGCTTACCAGCAGGAACAACAGCAAGAGCTAGCCCAATCCAGGCGAGCATTTTTGCAGCAAATGATGACACAGCCAGCATCTATAATTGGGAATTCCCCTACTACTGGTATGGCGGAAAATAAAGTTGTGCTGTTGGAGTTTTCTGACTTTGAATGTCCATTTTGTGCCCAAGCTAACCAAAGTATAAAGCAGTTTATGGACAAACATTCCGATCAGGTAACCTTAGTATATAAGCATTTACCTCTGACTCAGATTCATGCTCAAGCACTCCCTGCTGCTCAAGCAGCTTGGGCGGCTTTTCAGCAAGGGAAATTCTGGGAGTATGAAGATGCCCTGTTTGAGCAGCAAAATAACTTGGATGAAGAATTGTATCTAGCGATCGCTCAAGATCTTAATCTAGATCTTGAGCAATTTAATCGCGATCGCATCAGCGCTGAATCCGAAGCTGCTATTAGGGACGATATCACATTAGCCCAGACCTTGGCAGTTAATGGTACTCCTTTCTTTGTGTTTAATACAGAAGTACTCCAGGTTCCTCTCAACCTATCAGAAATGGAGAGTATTTTGGCAGAGGTTAGATCATGATTCACTACTTTTGACACTCCCCGGTCTTTAGACGCGGGGATTCTTCGCTCAACGACCCAACTTGCTGTTCTTGGCCGGAGCCAAGAACAGTAGAGGTCAGGTCTCCCGAAGCGTTTACTGGATCCAAGATCCAGGTTCCGGTGTGCCCCACCGTACCCAAGGCTCTTTTATTAAACTAAGCCGAAGAGTCGCCTCTTTGACTCGTCTTCAGAACCGTACGTGAAAGTTTCCCTTCATACGGCTCCTCGTCATAGAAACCATTGTCATTGGTACCTCTAGAACGGATTAGTATCTAATTCGGATGAATCGATTTTCTTTCCGTGCTTTATATCGTGGCAATGTAGGTGGAGTAGCTCTGAATTTTTGTCAGAGTCGTTTCCACCGAGTGAGCGTGGTATTATGTGATGCTTTTCCATCAAATCTCCATCTCTGAAGGTGAGGCCACAATGAGCACATACCCCTTTTTGCCTTTTCAAAAGCCTTCCCTTTTGACTGGTCATTTCAGGGTGTTTCTGCATTCTGGTATTCCAATAAATTAGGTTGCCGTCGAATGGACTTCGAGTATCTTTGACCTTCACATGTCTGACTATTTTGGTCTTTGCATGTTTTGGGAGGTAATTTTCCTCCTTGGTCATAAACACCCAATTATCTATTTTCGGGGCGTCCCAGGGCTCTTTGGTTTTTTCAACTTTAGTTCCCCAATATTTCTTGTTCACCCAGGTTTTTGATTTGTTGGGATGTCTCCTATATCCCCATCTTTGAAGCTTATTCCAGAGTAGATAATCCATTTTTGAGTAGGTTTCCTTACTACAGACTGAGCTGTAGTAGTTACACCATCCTCTTATAATGGGTGTAAGTTTCCCGATTAGGGTTGCTTGAGGAGCGGCTCGGTGCTTATTGATTTCAGTTTCGAGCCGTTCGTAATACTCCTTGATACTCTTCTTAGATGGTTTGATGATGGTTTTAAAACCTTGTTTTGACTGGTGTTTTCCTACATTATATTGTCGAATGTTGAATCCAAGGAAGTCAAATCCGTCAAAAGTGTGGGTTATCTTGGTCTTACTTGGTTTTAATTCCAGACCTATGTCATTTAGCCATTTATTGATGATTCTTTGACATTCTTCTACCACGGTTGGATTTTTGTGCATGAGTCGGGTAGGGCGGGGACATCGCTGTCCCTTTCCCCCCTCAGAACCGGACGTACAAGTTTCCAAGTATCACGGCTCAAGCAAATCACTAGGGCTTTCCATAATGTATTCGTTGGTGACACAAA
>NZ_JAAHHS010000546.1 GCF_010692395.1 Moorena sp. SIO3H5 | reverse complement strand
CCGACGCCCTTCCGATCTCCCTGTCCGGGCTCGTTGGTCAAAATTGCAGTGCCATCGAGAGCCATAATAGTTTCTCCAGGGGCTAAGAAGCCTTCTCCTCTGGCATCGAGAACGTTGACATCCATAATCTCGCCCACGAGATTGGTCATCATCAGTTCCTTAATCTTGTATTGATTCCAGTTATAGTATTGACCTAACAACTTTAAGTAAGTCAGCTTGCTTGCAGCCGCAATTGGGGTCATATCATAGGCACCAACTGCTCCTACCTGACTCAGCCAGGAACCTGCTGCATAAGTCTGGGAATTAACAGTCCCGCTTAGAACCTGTGTACAGTCAACAATCACCGTACCATTGTTATCAGCTTCGTCGAGAGTTTTGTAAATCGCCCCATTTTCAGGAGTGCCTGGATTGCCAGAAGGGAAATTCCCTGCCCCATAAGACTCCAGAATTAAACCATCTACTCCCTGATTAATACAGGCCGCCAGCATATCCCCAAGTACGCTGGTATTGGGGTCAGCAGATACATCATAATAGGCGGGGAAAGCCGAAAAGGGAAGAACGGTAGTGTTGTTAATATGATCGTTAATGTAGGTCAGTTGAGCTGACAAAGCGTCATAAGCAGGCTCGCCCTTGACAGAGAGTGCCAGGGAGGGGTCTGTGGGTAAGGGGCGCACTACTTTGTTGTTGACATCAAAGTCTAAGCCATATTCCCCAATATTGGGATAGTTAGGAGTAGAGAAGGCTTTGAACTCACTGGCGTTGGTCTTCACCGTACGATTGCCCCTCATTAAGGTGGAATCAAAGTACAGACAAACTTCAGGTACACCTTCACAACAGGACGTTACTGCACCACAGACGTTTTGGAGAGCATCGGTGTTGAAGCGTACAGTATAGGAGGAGTCGGCTTTCTCTACAAATAGTGGCAGTTGGGACCCAGTGACAACCACCGGCTTGCTCAACAAAGCGTTATAGTTGCCATCCCTATCCAGCCCCGTCATCAAAAACGACAGTATGGAAGCTGTCCAAGCCATGGTGTCCGTGCCATGGAGTACAATAAAAGACTCATAGCTATCGTAGGCTTCCAAAATTGCGATCGCAATAGTACACCAGTCTTGGGGCTGCAAGTTGGTACTGTCGAGAGTGCTGTTACTCGGGCCAAACCCGATATCAATATACCCAATCGTACAATCGGGATATTGACTTTGAATTATCGGCAAAATATTCTCATCAAAAGCCTTTTGGAAACCAACAGTATCTAGTGGATACAGCCCATCAGGTCCCTGCACAGAACCAATAGTGCCCCCGGTATATAAAATTCCTATGTTCATTAAACAATCAGAAAATTAATTATGTTTGCTACTAAAGTATATAGAATTTATGGAAAAAGGGAACATGGAACAGTGGATCAGCGGAACAGGGAGCAGGGAGCATTAGTAAGGAGTTCCAAATAGTTTTTGATTTATGGATAAACCGATTGCTTTTTAACCAGAGAACCCTCCCGCATCTTTAGAATATTTTTGGAAGGAAGATTAGTTTTTATACTAATATTATGTTCGGTTTAATACCTCAGGGGGTGACAAGCGCTCTTTAAAATCTTACAGGGGTTAGGTTTTAGAGGTTAGGTGTTAGGTAAAATTGTCAAGCGGGATGGATTGATTAAAACTATCATTGACGTTGTATGGTGAAAATTGCTTCAATTGCTGGCAAATACAAATGACTCCGATGCGCTCATTTTACCCAAAACCTAACACCTAACACCTAATACCTATCTAGGTTTGAGCTTTGTTGTCACCCCGTAAGCATGTTTACTAAACTTTTATAGCCCTTACCCTGCCTTTTGCTTTTTGCCGTTTACCTTTTCCCTTTTTCGATGCCTTGATACGTCCTTTCTTTTTAAGTTTAGGGTCGTTTTCCTGTGCTGCCTCTAATTTCTCTAGTTCTTCTTGTTCTTGGCGATTTATTTCGGGCAACTTGAGGATAATACCAGTCATCAACCAATAATAAATTGCCACTGGATCTACATCTAAGGGATAGTAATAGGTTTGGTAGCTAATAAACAAAATAAATACCCAATAGCTGGCACCGATACTCCGCAAATCCTTGTTTTTGACAGAGCGGTAAGCCTTGAAGGTAAGTACAGTAATAGCAGTTACAAATATTAGAAAAGCCAGCAGCCCCAGCGGACCAACTTCATGCATTACTTTGGGAAACCAAGTTTCTACCAAACTAGTTTTACCGAAAACACGAGCAGAGTTAGTCGCTCGTCCTAATCCCAGACCAATTAATGATCCTCTGAGTCTACTCCAGGTAAAAGCAAATTGATGAAGGATAAAATCATCCGCTGGTGCAGCTTCCCAACGACCGATAAAACTATCTATCCGTTCCTGAACTACTTCAGGAAAAGCAGTTGCCGCAATTCCCAATAAAAGCACTAATCCTCCCAGAATAGGTAAAAACCGTTTAAGGTTAGTGACTTGACCGGTTAAAACCATCAAGATTACGGTTACAGTTGGCACCAAAGCCAGAGCAATCCGCTGACCAGAGACTACTGCCAGAACAAAAACCAATGCCATGGCAGCTAAACCAACACTCCGCCAACGACCGGAGGGATCGCTGAAAGCAGTAGCAAAGCTAAAAAAGGCATTAGAAATCAGGAACCAGCCCCACTGCCAAGGCGCAACAAAAGTTCCTGGTAACCGGATTTGTCCCACTTGAGGACTATACAGTAACGATCCACCCACAAAACATCTAGCGTCTAGGGAAGCTTTGAATAACGCAGACCCTACTCCGAATTGGGTTCCAGCGCATCTACCAGTTTTGAGCATCATGTACTGAATAAAGGCCAGGCTACAGCACATAATAGCCAGAACTGTGAACATCCTTGAGAGGAAGAGTAATTCTTTCTTGCTATGGATCAGGTAGTAAGCACAAAAGATTAAGGGAATGTATCCCAAAAAAACTTTCAAACCCAAAATTCCCATTAGTATCGGCTGTCCATCGTCGCAGGTTATACCTCTACGCATCCCTGGTAAATCTGAACAGGGGGGAAGTAGTTGCTGGGCACCATTAGCAAACAAAAGTGTCAGCAAACTTGATGCGCACAAAATTCCTAAGGGTACCATTAGGGACTTGGCTACTATGATCGGTTTTCTTTGCTGCTTACACTCTTGTATTAGGCCAATCAAAGCCGGGATATAGATACCATCTTTAGCCAGCTGGAGCAATGGACTATTGCCAATGGCGTAAATGATTGTGCCACTAAAAGGCATATAGATCATGAATGCCCAAAATGCTTTGCGAGGATATTTATAGGACAGAACCAGACAAGGCAGACCCGCTACTGCAGCTGCACCAGCTTTAGGATCAACCACCAGAGCCAGCAACACCCCGATAATCGCTCCAAACGCTGCTGTCATAGTAATAATTTGGATGACTTCTTTACGCGCTCGTTGTGCTTGGCGTTTTTGAGCTAACTGTTGCTTGAGATTTAAGGTTGTGGTCTCAGATGGCGTTTTCCCTTTCTTTGATGACTTAGATTTTGACCGACCTTTGACCATGGCAGAACCATCCCATTGTGTATCGATGTTATTATTTTCTTCTAATTTGGCATGTTCAAGTTTCAATTGGTGTTTGCGCGACGGTCAAGGGAGCTTGTATCAGCATTTGGAAATCTTTCGACTCTTGATACGAAAACTAGCATGATTAACCTATGTTGATATAAAAAACAGCTAAAAAACTCCCGTTACTCTGATTGATTGAGTCAAAGTAACGGGAGTTTTAATGTTAGCTTGAGGTTGCCATAGCGTGATTGGAACCTTGAAAGTAATCAAGCATTTCGTTAGCTATAACTATCACGAAAATACTGCCAATAGTTTCCTATGCACCCCTATGAAATATTAAGTTCAGGGTTTTTAACCCTTTTTCTTGACGCTTTCAATAGATCTAGTTTTTGACTGTAGATGGGCAAGGAGTTCTCCTGAAGAGAGACTCAAATCAGGGTTGATGATTTACCGTCAACCATAAACCGATTACTTAAACCATCTAAGTCAACAAAGATACAAGTTAATGATGCCAGTTATATGCTGACCAAAG
>NZ_JAAHHS010000545.1 GCF_010692395.1 Moorena sp. SIO3H5 | reverse complement strand
TTCAAAGTTTGATCCGCTCGTAGTGCCTGCACTGCTGAGCGCAATTTTGATTCACTACCACCTCCTTTTAAAATCGGTACAAATGGAAATAGGGGAGGTAATGGTTGTCCTAATACTAATTCAGCCTCTACTTCCCACAGATTAATTACCCGATAATCTTGATGTGCCTTTAATCCCATGAATTCACTGTCGTAGCAGTTTTCAATGGTAACAGTGGCTGGAGGCGGCAAGATGTTAATTAATACTGGATAAGTGGATAGGTTATATTTCTCCTCCGCTAAAGCGACATAATTGCGCATGCGCTTAGGCATGGCCTGACTATAGCGCAGTTGTAATTCATTGAGAATCAGAAATTCTTGATGTTCAGGACTAGACGCTTTGACAATTACGTCGCTTTCCCGACTAATCCACTGGAATTCAGCATCGAGTAACTGAGATGCTCGCACTTGGGGATTACCGGTTACCCATTGCACCCAAGCATTGGGGGCGAGACTGATTAGACGTTTGCTACCAATATCTGCAGGTTTTGCCATAGACAATAAAGTGAATAAGACTCATTAATCGAATGCCCAACCGACTTGACAGGGCTGTTTCTGGGGTCGGACTAAAATTTGATTGGTGAGGAGCTCGGTCTGCCACACTACTCCCTGCTCCTTAATACTCTTCCTCCAGAGGATGTCCCGCATCGAAGATCAGAATAAATTGAGCGTCAGGCATCAGCCGTTTAAGAGCCTGCAAGTGACCTTCCGCATCAGAACGGTTGCGGAAACGAGCAACAACCACCCGTTGCATCTCGGGCAGCAGCCGAACAACCACCCATGGGTGTAGGCGTTGAGAGTACGACATAATCAAGATATATCCTTTAACTGGGGTTCTAGAGCCAGCCTTAGGTCCTGGAGAAACTCTCGGCTGGCTCTTACCGTGGAGCTTTTTAGCGCCCACGGTATTTTTATACTAACACAAATAATCTTTAATTATAACATATTTTAAAAACTTTTGTAACAATTTTTGGAATCAACAGGGAATAGGGAGTCGGGAGTCGGGAATCGGGAATCCGGAGTAGTGGAGTGGGAAAAAATCCTGTGTACCTCACTTGTAATCAGAATTATTATCAGTAGTCGGATTAATTAGTGCGATGCTTGGAGCCGCTTAGGGAAAGCATTTCCTGAGTATGCGATCGCTTCCGCGCTTATGCGATTAGCCCGAAGGGCGTTGGCTAGCGAACGCATCCACCGACCATATCCTCAACTTTTCCGTTTCTTTCCGATTCCCAATTCTGAATTCGCGCATTCTAAATTCGCCTAAAATAAATGGGCTTTTTTAAGGCAGAAGGCAGAAGGTAAAAGACTTTCAGGATCAATAAATCTCTTTGGGAGCATTCACAAATGTTCAACGTCTTCTTTAGTTAAACCAGTTGTTGCCACGATTAAATCGATATCAATTCCTCTTGCTTTCATAGCTTTGGCTATTTCTGTGGCTTTCTCTGCTCTCCCCTGTAATTTTCCGGCTGCTTCTGCCCCTTCCAGTAGGCTAATTTCATACCGTTTATTTTCCAGATAGTTCTGATAAGCTACTTTTTCTGGTAAGGGTAAACTCTCAATCCTTAGCTTATCCTTGGCTTCGGCTAATCCTCTGGCTTGGAACTCTTCCTTGATTTCACTATTCTTTAGGAAATAAATCCATTGATCTAAACTGTTTCTAGTTACGTTATCAAACTGGTTAACTCTCAAGATATAATATTCGGGAAATATCTGATAGACTTGCTCTAGTTTGAACAACTCCTTCTGTAGACTGGATAGCCCTAAAGAGTCATGATGATGACGACCTCGGAAATCTAATTTACCTTCATAGATGTAATCTTGTCCTTGCCCTAGGGTAAAGTAAACAATATTAATCGAGTAGACTTTTTTGATTTTACTATAAGGCTCTCCTTTATCTAGATATTGGGTGAGCAGTGTAGAGACACCAAATAACATCCGGTGAAAGTAATCATTTTCGGAACTGTTTTGGACTTCCACCAGCAGTAACTCTCCAGCACTATTGAGCGCTAGAATATCAACCCGATTCAGTTTATTGTCTTCGCTGAGCCGATTACTTTCCCCTTCTAAAATAGATTCAATAGTAATCTCTTGTCCTAGTAATTCGGTGATAAAACCTTCTAGGACAACATAATTAGCTTTATCCCTCAGCAGTTTTTTGATCGCCCAGTCAAAGCGGATGTGTGTTTTGGCCATGATTAGTAGGAATTAGGGAGTAGGGAGTAGGAGTAGTATAGTTAACACTGCTTGTTAACTCAAAAATTAATTGATTTTATTATACTATGTTGAATTTACTCTATTGATTAAATCAGTAACTTTAGCAGTAAATATAGCTGCCACTTTGTGTAATAATACACTCTACTGATCATGGATAAATTTACTCTATCAGTAACGTCAGGTGTGTTTTTTTTCTAGCAAATATATTAATGACGCTAATTATTGTTTAGTTTTATAAGATACTTCAATTATCACTTAAAATTAACAATCAAAAATTAATGAACTAAGTATTATGCACTAGGACAATTAACCCAAAACCTAACACTTAATACTTACAAGTTAACACCTACGAGCTAAGACATAACTCAGGTAGATGTGGAATTCACCGATATCAATACCTCCGTAACCGGAAAAAAAATCCGTAATTCTCTCTAGGCAATAACCACATCAATTAGGCAATTCTAGATGAGGATAGTAGTTTAACTGGGAGGAAAACTCGGATGCGATCGCTCAAGCGCGGAAGCTGAGGCCAAAGGCCTCCGCTTCGCGAACGCTTCATCGCGCCCCGCGTGACAAGCGAGTCAATCCCTGATCTGATTGCTCAGTGCTGAGTGTTGAGTTATTCGTTATTAATGATTAGGGTTCTACCGAACTGATTGTATGCATAAAATCGCGCTTATTGCCCACTAAGTCTGATGGCGCGGGTGATTGAGAAAAAATTATTCTTTCAAAAACTCAAAATCCTGCCAGATCAGGATTATACTAACTATTTTATAAACCTTGTAAATAACAAATTTTATAGAGCAACGATTAGTTATTTATTCAGTGTTGCTCCACTAAATAATTTATTGATATCAAGACTAGTTGGGTCAGTTACCAATTAGCTTTTCTCTTTAATTCATTGCGGCCAGTTATGACATCTTTATTCAATTATCTCAAAAGAATCCCACACAATTCCTCAAACTCTTCTGGAGCATCTGAGGTAAATTCTGATCGACAGCCTTTAGGCTTTAACCTGATCGGGGTAACTAATCTAGCTAAGGCTACTTTCCCTATCCTGGTGACAGGTTCTGCTTTGCTAGTGTCTACTCCTACTCCAGTAGCAGCCCAGTCTCTACCATCTCGAAGTTGTTCCCAGGCTTTTGCTGATTTTGATTGGAGTCAGTTGTCTTGGACTGATGGGGATCTTGGTCCGAGGACTTTTACTGTTAACGGTATCACCTATACCGTTGAAGTTAAAAACCCCAATAATCATAGCTTTACCGACAATTCTCCAAAGCTAGATAACAATAACTTCAGGGAAGATGCTTTGTATGCCCGGCCCGACATGGTAGGTGGGGGTTACATTGAGTTTGAAGTGACCATGAGTCGGCCAGTGACTGGTGTAGAAGGCATTGTTGATGATGTAGATGAACAGGAACCGAATCGTTGGCAGGACGAAGTGGTAATCACAGGTTTCAATGGTTCAACTGCGGTTACTCCAACCTTAGTTGCCTTCGATCCGAGCAAAGTGACGGTGGTAGGTAACGTGGCTACTGGACAGTCTGGGAGCAATTTCTCCACAGGGGGTGGCCATGGCGCTGATGTAGAATTTGGATTTGGTGACCAAGCCATTGATAAGTTTGTGGTGCGCTATCGACCTGGTCCAGATTTTGTCCACACTAGCGCTCAGCATGTCACCCTCAATAATTGGAGTTTCTGTGCAGATGTTGTGGCTAGTGACAAAGATTTTGGTGATGCTCCGGATACTGGCAACGGCACTAGCACTGGTAACTATAATACCTTACTCAGCGATAATGGTCCGAGTCACGACATAGATGGTAGCACCTACCTTGGTAGTGGGGTAACTACAGA
>NZ_JAAHHS010000544.1 GCF_010692395.1 Moorena sp. SIO3H5 | reverse complement strand
TTGGAGCAGGTATTGGAATTGGAGTGGGTTGATGACTGAGGTACTCTAAGACTAATTTTCTTTAGTCAAGACAGAGCTCAAGCATAGGGGGAAAGGTTAAAGGGAAAGCGAAAAGCCCTGTGATTATATCCTTTGCCCTTTAATGTTTTACTTTTTCGAGATTGATTAAGTCAGTCAGGGATTTTTAAAAATGGTATAAGACCAAATCATCTCATGTCCGAGAGGATCGGTATTGTAATATGTTGGGAATAGGTATTAGGTATTAGGTAATTGTGATTACTCCTCTAGGATTACCTATTATCCATTACCTATTATCCATTACTTACTATAGTAATTTTCAATTCGGTGAAGTACTTTCGTCTTGGGTTAATGGGATTAGGGAGTAGGGATTAGGGAGTAGGGAGTAGGGAGTAGGGAGTAGGGAGTAGGGAGTAGGGAGGAGGAATGGGTGCATATCGCTTTTGAAATTATGGAAGAGTGAGATTCACCCAATAATTGACGCAAACACTATCAAAAAAATACTTTTGCAAGAGGTTTATTCACACAGTACTGGATAATATCATACTAAAGGACTTGATAAGTGTAACGGTTAAAGACTTATGCGACGACGGGAATTCAATCAACTCCCTTGGTTTTTCCTCAGTTTGGGATTGGCTAACTGTACTCACAATTCCCAATCATCAAGACAATCATCAAGACAATCATCAACCTTTGACACAGCTAAAACACTTAGCATCTGGTGGCAACAGGGTTTTTATCCAGAAGAAACTGATGCACTCCGGACAATCATCGACCAGTGGGAAAAAAACAATGGAATTAAAGTTCAATTAGTCATCATACCTCAGAAGGATATTCTCAAAGAAATCGAGAGTGCGATCGCATCAGGTAATCCTCCTGACATTTTCTATGCAGGGGTAGCAGACTTGACCATTATTCCCCGTCTAGCATGGAATAACCAACTGGTAGATGTGTCTGATGTGATACAGCCTCTGAAAAATTGGTACAGTGAAGGGGTTCTGGCTGGAGTCAATTATCAAAACAAAGTTGCTAAAAAACGTAGCTACTATGCTGTACCAATTATGCAATCAGCCATCCATATTCACTACTGGCAAGACATCCTGACCGAGATTGGTCAGGCAAAGGGGGCAATTCCCAGAGATTGGCAGGGATTTTGGCGGTTTTGGGAGGAGGTTCAGGGACAATTGCGTCAGAGCAGTTATCCCAATATGTATAGTATCGGCATGCCTATGTCCATGAGCTTAGATACCTACAACAATTTTGAGCAATTTCTAGAAGCCTACAATGTCAAACTAATTGATAAAAATGGCAAATTACGCTTAGACGACTCCCAAGTTAAGGAAGGCATTGAGGCGGCTCTAAAGCAATATACCCGCTTTTATATCAATAAGAATGTGCCACCGGATGCCGTAGATTGGGATAATACAGGCAACAATGTAACCTTACTCAGCCGCACTAGCCTGATGACGGTCAATCATACTCTATCAGTTCCAGGTTCCCAACGACAAGATACCGAAATTTACACCAAGCAACTTTCTACAGTTAAGTGGCCCAATAAACCTAGTGGGGAACTGATGAGATTCATCATAGAGATCAAACAGGTCATTCTCTTTAAAGCCTCCACAAAACAGGAGTATGCCAAGAATTTTCTCTCATATTTGGCACAACCGCAAAACTTACAAGCCTACACCGAAGGGTCTCAGGGTCGATACTTACCCGTGATGCCGAAACTGTTTGAAAAACCCTTTTGGAAAAATCCTAGTGATCCTCATATTTCTGTGGCGCTACAGCAGTTACAAAACACCCGACCAGCTTATCAAGTGTTAAACCCAGCTTATAGTGAAGTGGCTGCTCAAAACGTTTGGGGGGAAGTGATTAGAAAAATTGTGGTGGATAATTTGTCAATTAAGGAAGCCACTAATCGAGCTATTGATCAAATTAATAAAATTTTTTCTAATTGGTATAAACCTAGTTAGCTTCTTCGTTATCACAATAATTGTTATCGCATTTTTAGTTGAATTTTGAAGATAAGATTGATATAAAAAGATAACAGGTAACAGGGTCGATATATCGTAATTACGATGGATTTTTTGGTGTTATGAGCAAGGGATACAGCGCCGCCCTGCATCCCTTAAAACCCTCTTTATAGCATGCCTGTTGTCTGTTGCCTGTTGCCTGTTGCCTGTTGCCTTAAAAAAATAAGCAATGTCACTCAAAGGTTGCTGACAATTGCTATAGTTATAAATCAGGTGTTGGATTACATTAGCTGATAGGTGAATGCTGATAGGTGTTCGCGTAGCGTGGCCATAGGCCAATGCTGATATCTCAGTCCGTACAAAGGATTGAGTTGACGCGAAAAGCTAAATTCTCACGCTTATTATCATTGTTATGATCAAATCAACTCAAAAAACATTACTGTCAAAGCTAGTCACTTACTTTTCACTTTTATCAGTTGTTACGGTAACTATTGTAGCCATTACTGCTTATAGTTTAGCTAGGAAAGCTCTCAAACAATCTGTCTTTGATAGACTCAGTGTTGCTGTATCTATCAAATCTGCTGAACTCAATCAATGGTTTAACAATCAGCGCCAAGATGTGCTGTTATCGGCTCAGTTACCAGAAATCCGAAGACAAGCCGAGGTCTTGCTCAGCAGCAAAAGGTCTCAAACCAGGTCAAGAGATTACCAAATCGCCTATCTTCGCATTTCAGAATACCTGACTGATTTAGCTGCCATTAAGCCTAATCTAAGAGAAATTTCCCTGCTCACAACTGGTGGGATTATCATTTTCTCAACTAACAAAACTTTGGAGGGCAACTATCAACCCCTTGGTGCGACTACCACTTACTTCACCCGAGATCAAACGGACATTAAGCCAACGTTTTATAGCTCTTCAAGAACAGCCAAAACAGCCATCACTTTTGCCACACCCGTCCTTAACCAATCCGGTAACCGTATAGGAGTGATTTCCATTACTCTCGATCTTCAAGAAGTTGATAACCTAATTCGAGACCGTACTGGCTTAGGTAAGAGTGGCGAAACCTATCTAGTCGGTCGATTGGAACGAAAAAATATATTTATCGCCTCAGGTCAGTTTGAGAATCAAAAATACTCTAAGGGAATTAGTAGTTTGGGTATTGATAGCGCTACCCAAGGAAAAAATAGTTCTGGGCTTTATCAGAATTACGATGGGATACCTGTGATCGGTGTGTATCAGTGGTTGGAGAAACAGAACCTGGCCTTACTAGCTGAGATCTCTCAGCAAGAAGCTTTTGCTCCCGCTCGTCGGCTAGCTGTGAATATTGTGCTGATGGGATTGAGTTCTACTGGACTGCTGCTAGTAGCGGTTTATCTACTATCAAGCCAGATTACCAAACCGATTCGGGCAATAACAGAGGCAGCGATTCAGGTAGCTAGTGGAAATCTAAACCATAAAGCTCCTGTGTTGAGTGATGATGAAACTGGAGTGTTGGCTCAGTCATTTAACCAGATGGCACAGCAATTGCAGGATTCTTTTACGGCCTTAGAGAAAACGAATCAGGGTTTAGAAATCCGAGTGCAAGAACGTACTGTGGAATTAGGGAAAGCTAAAGAAGCTGCGGAAGTTGCTAACCAAGCTAAAAGCCAATTTTTAGCTAACATCAGCCATGAATTGCGCACTCCCCTCAATAGCATCTTAGGCTATGCCAGAATTCTCCAGCGCGATACAGCTAAAGCTGCTACCCAAGACGATGGCGTGAAGGGCAGCACCCCAATGAGCGATCGCAATTTAAGACACCAGCAAATAAAAGGTTTAAAAATTATAGAGCAAAGTGGAACCTATCTATTGACCCTAATTAACGATCTCTTAGACTTCTCTAAAATCGAAGCCCGTAAGATGGAACTCTACCCCAGTGAGGTTGATTTTTCAAGCTTTTTGGAAGGGGTAGTTGGTATTATCCGCATGGGAGCTAATGAAAAAAATATCTTGTTTAACTATAAAACTCAAGGTAACCTACCCACAGGGGTTAAGGTAGATCAGAAACGGTTACGACAGGTTTTACTCAATCTATTAGGTAATGCAGTTAAATTTACTGACCAAGGTAATGTCACATTTAATGA
>NZ_JAAHHS010000543.1 GCF_010692395.1 Moorena sp. SIO3H5 | reverse complement strand
GGGGTTGGGGGGTGGGTGGGGGGTTGTGGGGTGTGGGGTGTGGGGTGGGGGGTGTGGGGAATGGGGAGTAGGGTGTGGGGTGTGGGGTGTGGGGTGTGGGGAATCGGGAGTAGATGTAGATCTAGATGTAGGGTGGGCAGTGTGTCAGACAGATCAGATCAGCAAGGGATAGCTTTTGTAAGCACTGCCCACCAGCAACGGATTTTTCAGCAAGGTTTGAATTAGGATGGCTATAGTAAGGAACTTGTGGGCAGTGGTGGGCAAAATTCTGTGATCTAGAACTACTCCAGAGCATAATGGTGTTTTTACCCACCCTACAATTAGGAGTAGGGTGTAGGGTGTGGGGTGTGGGGTGTGGGGTGTGGGGAATTGGGAGTAGATGTAGGGTGGGCAGTGCATCAGCAAGATAATCTCAGGAAGCCATAGCTTTTGTAAGCACTGCCCACCAGCAACGGATTTTTCAGCAAGGTTTCAATTAGGATGGCTATAGTAAGGAACTTGTGGGCAGTGGTGGGCAAAATTCTCTGATCTAGACTACTCCAAAACCACCAAAGTGTTTTTGCCCACCCTACAAGCTGACTATAATTAAGCCGTCAACCTGCTAACCTTCAGTTGTGGGGATCCCCCTCCCGTCCCCCTTAATAAGGGGGAAGCTAGAGATGATAAAGAGGGGCGATGGTTCCCCCCTTGTTAAGGCACCTTCGACCTATGGTTCACTCCAACACCGCGATCGACGAACAACTGCGCCCGTTTCCAGACCATACCCAACTGCCAGAATCTGATGGAACCTTTGTGAAGAACTTTCAGGAACATCCCCAAAGCATTCTTCTGACTGACTCCATCGAGCCAGTCTTGCAAGAGCTTCACCCAGACAATCGCTATGCCATTGGTCAAGATTGTGGGATTTACTGGCGGGAGACCACCCCCCCTGAAAAAGGTGCAGAAGCCCCGGATTGGTTTTATGTGCCTGACGTGCCCCCCCGACTGGATGGCCAGATTAGACGCTCTTATGTTCTCTGGCGGGAATATATCACACCTCTGATTGTCCTAGAGTTTGCATCGGGTACAGGTGCGGAAGAACGGGATCGGACACCTTTGCAAGCCGTAGATGGTACTGTTCAAAAACCAGGGAAATTCTGGGTATACGAAAAAATTATTCGGATTCCCTATTACGGCATCTTTATGATCAATACCGGGGAGTTGGAAGTGTACCACTGGGAAGATGGCACCTATGAGCGCCTGAGTCCTAACGAGCGCAACCACTATCCTATTAATCGCATGAATGTAGAACTAGGGGTGTGGCAAGGCACCTATCTCGGTCTAGCGGAACAACCTTGGTTACGATGGTGGGATCAAGAGGGAAATCTACTACTGACTGGCAAGGAGCGGGCAGCTTACGCCGAGGAGCGGGCAGCCTACGCTGAGGACCAAGCCCAGCAAGAGCAACAAAAGCGGCAACAGTTGGTAGCACAATTGAAGGCTCTTAGTCCGGAACAACTTCAGGCACTAGGAATCGATGCGGGACTTTTGGAGTAGGGAGTAGGGAGTAGGGAGTAGGGAGTAGGGAACAGGGAACAGGGAACAGGGAACAGGGAACAGGGAACAGGGAACAAAATTCTCTCAATTCCTAGGATGAGCTAAATGGGATTGACCTTGGCCAAAAGGCCACGCTACGCGATTGGCCTTTGGCCACGCTAAAAGCGATCGCATATCTCCCATGAATCTGGTTGATGACCTATAGCGTTATAACTTAGGCTGCTGAGATTTTCGGGCGGGCAGGATGCCCACTCTACTGCTATTTAGTGGAATAGGCATCTTGCCTGTTGCTGATCTAGGTAGAATAGGCATCTTGCCTGTTGCTGATCTAGGTAGAATAGGCATCTTGCCTGTTGCTGATCTAGGTAGAATAGGCATCTTGCCTGTTGCTGATCTAGGTGGAATAGGCATCTTGCCTGTTGCTGATCTAGGTGGAATAGGCATCTTGCCTGTTGCTGAGATTTTCGGGCGGGCAGGATGCCCACTCTACTGCTATTGAGTGGAAGATTCAGCAACACCATAATTCAACCCTTCAACCTTCAACCTGGCAACCTACAACCTTCAACCTACAACCTTGGCCTTTGGCCACGCTACGCGAACAACCTCCTAACCTTCAACCAACACATATCCATAATTCTCCAATCCCATCAATGCCTCTTTCACGGTATCAAACGCCTTCTGCTCAGCTATCGGCTCAAGGGTTACGGGATCTACTGGGCGCAATCTTTGCCATCGCTCTACTAAAGATGGCATCGACTGAGGAGCATCGAATAGGGGTAATAGACAAGAAGCAACGGCACTATCTACCAGAGATTGCACTCCACTCACTGGTAGATACCTACTAATTTCAAAAGGCTGTAATTCAGTAATGGCTTTGAGAATATTTTGTTTCACGTCTGGTATGTTCAGCTGAGGATGGAGATGTACCTTAGCCTTCTGCCAATCGGACAGTGTCCACTCGGCAATTGGAGTAAAGGATTGGCCTTGCTCGGGGTGTCCACACCAGAAATCCAGGAGCCGATGAACAGGATGTAATAGCTCAAACAAATGCAGTCGATCTTCCACAGAAATATCTGGCAAGCTCATAGCTAGAAACACTGGCAAATTGTCTGGTTCTTTGAATAGACTCATTAAATCCCATTGTCGCCAATGAACCATACTGATAAATTCTAGATTAGCGGCTCTTAAGCCAGCGAATAAATCAGGAATAGTGTAGCCTTTATCCCCTTGGAAAAGATAGTTCATTAACACTCTTTCTTTTCCGTCTTCTCCCTCATATTTATTATCCCAGGTTTTAGCTTTTAGCTCAACATTATTTTTTAAGGCTTTCATTGTATTTAAAGCAATGTCAATCTCCATATCTTCGGGATTTTCATCAAATAATCCCATCAGATGGAAGACTTCTTGGGCGCGAAAATACAGGTGACGTTGATGCTTACTGTGTAGATTGCTGCGAATAATGCCCTGAGGCTTCAAAACCGCTTTCATCGCTTTCAGGGCAACGGCTGGATCAGGAAATAAATAAAGTAGCTCGTCGCAATTAATATAATCAAATTCCCAACCAGCACTAGGTAAGTCATAAACGGAGAGCTGATGAAATTCTGCTTCTTCAAACCCATAATGGCTTAATCGTTTACGGGCTAAATCCAGAGACTGCTCCGAGATATCAATCCCAATAATTTTGGCTCCGGGATTCGCTTCTGCTAAAGTTAATGTGCCATATCCCGTGCCACAGCCAGCATCTAATATGACTTTCTGGTCTGGATTAATGACTTGGTGATTTCTTAAATAATAGGGGGTGACTAAATTATGAAAATAAAGTAAGCTTAACTGCTTTTTTGGGGAGCGGTCGATGGGAATTCTGGGATAGGGACCAAAATCAAATTGTTGGCGAATTTTTTCTTGTAATTCAGTGGCGTTTGTATCCATAATTAGGGAGTAGGGAGTAGGGTGTAGGGAGCTATCAGCTATCAGCTATCAGCTATCAGCTAATGAGCTAAAAGCTGACCGCTGACGACTGACTGCTGACGGCTTCTTATAACTTTAATACAACCCTTCAGAATCTTGGTGATAACCTTCATGATAAGTTTACCAAAGATTTATAAACAATGTCCAGATTGTTGGGTAATATGACCTAGGAAAAATAAAGCATTCAGCATTCAGCATTCAGTCGTCAGCATCGAGGGGTTAGCCTTGGGGTGAAAACTTTTCCCTTAGCGTGCGCGTAGGGCATTAGCTGATAGCTGATAGCTGACGGCTGAATGCTTACAGGAAAATTAATCAGGGATTTAGATGAATCAATTATCATCATCATTAGCGGTTACCAAAGGGATGGCTCAGAAATTAGCTATGGCTACAGCATCAGCAGCATTGATGACTGTGGCAATTTCTAGTGCAGCCCAGGCAGTTACACTAGTTAAAAATGTAGTGGTTAAGCCCCCTGCTGGTGAGGAGCCTACTGCTCAACTTTGTCTTCCTTTTTGTGAAACTGGGGATTCTATTACCACAGATCTAGGGCGTAGAGTGGTAATTGGAAATAACATAGACAAGACCTTAACCAGTATCCTCTACACAATTCCTGAGGAGGAAGATGCAGCCTA
>NZ_JAAHHS010000542.1 GCF_010692395.1 Moorena sp. SIO3H5 | reverse complement strand
TGAATATGGACTGATAATGAGATGGTGAAAGGGTAGATCGGTGTTTGCAGAAGCGATGCAGAGGTGCGACCCGTGGCGAATTTAATTACGGATCAAACGCACCATTACGGTCTTGGGGGTTTCCCCAATGAGCAACTGCCGTGGTCTCCACCACTCGCGCTTTGCATGGCTGACAAGTCCCCGAGAATTGGGGGACCAACGGGGGCTTTAATAAAACCAGATGTCCGCGCATTCATTCCTTAATTCAGCAACGCCATTATTTTGGGATGATGGATTTTGACAACTGGTTTATAAACCCTATATCAAGAAATACTAGCTTACACTAAATCCTCAAAATAATCAAGTTATGTATCTAATATATCATGACTTTACTAAAAGTAACAACGATCAGGGCTAGTTAACCATAGAAATCTGGGCAATTACTCTCAATCCATTAATTATAAGTCCAGATAATTACCTCACTAGTTTTATATAACAGCAATAATTACTTGGAGAATAAAAAATCATGAGTTTGGATTGTACTATCTCAAAGTCTTCAATTGTAGTCGCAACTCAAGAGCAACTATCTTCTGATATTGGAGAAGAAGCAATCATCCTCGATATGAAGTCGGGAGTTTACTATGGCTTGAATCCCGTAGGTGCTAGCATCTGGAATATGATCCAGGAACCGAAAACTTTAGACGAAATTCGGAATTCACTGCTAGCAGAGTATGAAGTTGAGCCGGAAAAATGCGATCGCGATCTTTTGGCATTACTCCAAGAATTCGCAGCAGTTGGACTAATTGAGGTAAAAGATGAAGCGGTTGCGTAAGTTCTTGCGCCTGACTAGTAGAGAACGTCAACTTGTGATTAACACGTTCATTTTACTAGGATTAATCAGATTAGGGCTATGGTTACTACCATTTCAGACATTGCGACGACTGGTAGCAAAAATCAGTCAGCCATCACCATTAGCTCAAAGCGTAAACCAAACTCACCTAAGCAAAATTGTTGGAGCTGTTAATCTCAGCAGTCGCTACATGCCAGGTGGTGTCAAGTGTTTAGCTAGAGCATTAACCACACAAGTACTAATGAGTCGTTGTGGTTACTCCCCTCAACTCAGAATTGGTGTTGCCAAAGGGGAGGGAGGAAAATTAGAAGCTCATGCATGGGTGGAAAACCAAGGACAAGTTGTGATTGGTTATCTCAGAGACCTTTCACGGTTTACTCCACTACCATCGTTTAAAGGAGGCAAACTATGAGTGGCATTGTCGGGATTTACTACCTCGATCAAGAACCAATAGACCGGGAAAATATTGGGCAAATGTTAGATATCCTTGCCCACCGGGGACCAGACGGAGCAGATATCTGGTGCCAGGGGTCTGTTGGTCTCGGTCATCGGATGCTGTGGACTACTCCTGAATCGCTGCTGGAAAAGTTACCTTTAGTTAATCACTCCCAAAATTTAGTGATTACTGCTGATGCTCGGATTGATAATCGAGAAGAACTGATTATTGCTCTAGAGTTGAACGACCTTCCAGCGGAAAAAATTACCGATAGCCAACTGATTTTAGCCGCTTATGAAAAATGGGGAGAGCAGTGTCCAGAAAAACTATTAGGTGACTTTGCTTTCGCTATCTGGGATAAGCACAAACAGATCCTCTTCTGTGCTAGAGACCATGTTGGGGTTAAGCCTTTCTATTACTATCACCAATCCGGTCAAGGGTTTATTTTTGCCTCTGAAATCAAAGCACTATTCTGTTTACCCTTTGTACCAAAGCGTCTTAACGAAGTTAGGATGGCTGACTATGTCGCCCTGATGATGGAAGACAAAGTCATCACCACCTATGACAACATTTTGCGGCTTCCTCCTGCTCACACCATGGTCGTTAGTCAGTCAGGGATAGAGCTAAACTGTTACTGGTCTCTAGACCCAAATCGTGAGCTGATCTTAGACTCGGACGAAGCCTATGCTGAAGCATTTCGTGACATCTTTACCGAAGCAGTTCGTTGTCGTCTTCGTAGTGCTTTTCCCATTGGTTCTCACTTGAGCGGTGGATTAGATTCTTCCTCAATCACTTGTGTAGCCAGGAAACTACTGGCTGAAACAGGAGATGCTCAACTCCACAGCTTCTCCAACATTTTTGACAAAGTGACTGAGTGTGATGAACGTCCCTTCATCAATGCTGTTTTAGAACAGGGTGGACTAATTCCCCACTATGTTCATGCTGACCAGTTTGGTCCGCTGTCAGACGTTGAGGACATTTGGCAGTATGAAGACGAAGCCTTACTTGGTCCAAGTCATCATTATCCTTGGCGACTGAGTCAAGCTGCTCAGCAAGCAGGGATGCGAATTGTTTTAGATGGTCTCGATGGCGATAATGTCGTGTTTCATGGTGTGTCTAGACTGACAGAATTAGCCCATCAAGGAGAGTGGGAAACCTTTGTCCAGGAAGCTGAAGCATTTTCCGAACATTTTGGTAACTCACCCCAAGCCTTGCTTAAACACTACAGTATCCTACACCTAAAAACCCTCGCCAAGCAGTTACGGTGGATTGCTTTTGCAAAAGCTGTACATCAGATTCACAAGCGTTTTCGCATCTCCCGTAAGCACCTGTTGCTCAATCATGGACTCAACGCATTAGTTCCGGAAGCAATCAAGCAACTTTGGCGAAAGTGGCGCAGAAAAGACAAGTCAGCTAGTTCTGTTTCACCTCTGGTTAATCGCAACTTTGCTGAACGCATTGGAATGGATCAGCGTATCCACGCATTGGACAAATCCGATCAACCATCACTCACAGTCAGAGAAGACCACTGGCGTAATCTAAGCCAAGGTATATTTCCCCTGATTCTAGAGCAGCTCGACCGCTACAATGCTGCATTTTCCCTCGAAGCTCGTCATCCCTTTATGGATAAGCGGCTACTTGAATTCTGTCTAGCACTGCCTTCCGAGCAGAAACTTTACCAGGGATGGAGTCGGATGGTATTGCGCCGTGGGATGGCCGATATATTACCAAAAGCTGTCCAGTGGCGAGGAGGCAAAGCCCATATGGGTCCAAACTTTATTCACGGTCTGCTCACCGTAAATCGTCAGGTATTCGACGACGTGATCTTGAATAAGCTTGAACTCATTGAAGGGTATGTTGACACAGACTTTCTGAGACAAGTTCATCGACGCATGACCTCAGGAGGCAGGGTGCGAGAAAAAGACTGCATGACAGTCTGGCAGGGAATCATCTTAGCGTTGTGGCTTGACCGCACCCAAGTGACACCCTAAGTCTAACTTGGCAGGGAATCTGCTTGGGATTGTGGTTTGGGCACAACCTTTGAAATACCGTAAGTCCAATTCAGGCTGTAACTACCGTAAACTACTATCAGCAAAAGGAAAGTAAAACCATGCTAAAAACTTACACTACACCAGAAATGCTCGTTCACGGCACCATTGAGCAGCTCACCCAAGTCGCTGGACGTGATGATATTGCCGATGTGCTGATTTTCAATGGTGATTTGAGTAATCCCGCAGCTGAATCCGATGACTCAATCAGCCTAGACTGTAAAGCAGTTAATGATTGTGATCCGTTCAAACTACAGTAACAGGATTACTACTGGTGATAGTGAGTAATTAATAGTTTAAATCAGGGTGTGACTACCTTAAACCCACAATAAGTATAACGAAGCTAACACCATGCTAAAAACCTACACTACACCAGAAATGATTGTTCACGGTTCTATTGAAGAGCTCACCGAAATCGCTGGACCTGATCGGATGACAGATGTGCTGATTTTCAATGGTGATTTGAATAATCCCGCAGCTCAATCAGATGACTCAATCAGCCTAGACTGCGATAACAATAATAATTGTGAACCGTTCCAACTACCGTAATAGGATTACTACTAATGATAAGTAATCATTAGTTTAACTTAGGGTGTAACTACTTTAAACCACAATAAGTATAACGAAACTAACACCATGCTAAAAACCTACACTACACCAGAAATGATTGTTCACGGTTCTATTGAAGAACTAACCGAAATCAGTGGACCTGATCGGATTGCAGATGTCCTAATTTTCAATGGTGATTTGGCTAATCCAGCGGCTACATCAGATGATTCCAGCAGCCTGGACTGCGATAACAATGGTAATTGTGCTCCGTTCCGACTACCATAACAGGATTACTACTAGTCATAGTGAATAATCTATAGTTAAAAT
>NZ_JAAHHS010000541.1 GCF_010692395.1 Moorena sp. SIO3H5 | reverse complement strand
TTTATAATTCATCGGATATAAATTATATCCATGAAGTATCTAACTCTATCTATGGAGAGTTTAATGGCTTAAAAGTTGATCGCTCTCTAGTCAGTAAAATTAATACGGATAATAAAAATTTAGAACCCGTTCAAACCGTGGCTAAACTAGCCAATGATATTGGTGTTGATCTAATTGCCACCGGGGTAGAAACATCCAGGCAAATTGATCAACTAAAAATCCTCAACTGTAAATATGGACAAGGCTACTTTTTCTCCAAACCCGTAGACGTTGAAGCGGCGATAACTTTGATTGGAGTTTAGCTAAACGTAAGCCATCAGCCTTTTGCCAACGGCTGATGGCACCTCAAGTAGAACCATCTGTAGCGCATATGCTTACAGCTAAACTAAGGGGAGAGTGGAAAGAGGGGGAGCAGGGAGTGAGAAATTTGGTGTGTAGCTCATCCAACTTAAAAGCACTATAAAAATTGATAATAAATCAGTATAATAAAGCAAATATGGTGATTAGTAAGATAGCAAAATACAGCAATTTAGTCTTTATACTAGGGATATTCACCACTGTTGCTTGTAATACTATGACAACAGCTCAAACCTCTAATGTTACCACGGTTTATCAAGGGAGTGATGAACACTTTCCAAATCCAGAACGAGGCTTTTTTATGCCTTTTACTCCTCTGGACAATACATCAAATTATTCCTTACAGCTGTCTGAGCTACAAGAGGTTAGGAATAACCAAATGACCTTAGTACGTAAGGTTTACGTAATTTCAGAATTTAGAAATAAACCGTTATCAGAGTCTTTTCTACAAACCCTATCCCAGGATTTGAATACTGCTCGACAAGCTGGGGTTAAATTAATCCTACGGTTTGCCTATAATTGGGTAGGAGGTGGTGAAGATTCATCCCGCGATCGCATACTCTCTCATCTGGATGATCTGCAACCGATATTAGCATCAAACTACGATGTTATCGCCTACATGGAAGCAGGTTTTATTGGTTACTGGGGAGAATGGCATAGTTCTTACTATGGTTTGGATAGCAACAATGAAGATAGAAAAGCTATTTTGTTTAAACTGCTGTCGGTGCTACCCAGTGAACGGATGGTTACTCTACGATATCCCAATCATAAAATAGCAATTTTTGATCAAGAAAATCCTCTTACCTCTAATGAAGCGTTTAATGGTACTAACAGAGCAAGAACTGGAGCTACTAATGATTGTTTCCTAGCCAGTATTGATGATTGGGGAACTTACAGCGATACGGATCGGGGGATAATAGAACAAGAAAAGACATTTTTAAATCTGGATAATCGGTATGTGGTACAGGGAGGAGAAACCTGCAATCCTAGTTCTTTTGATGATTGTCCCAATGCTTTAAATGAACTAGAACGAATGCGCTGGAGTGCATTAAACTACAAACCGGGTGATGCCACTGAGATCATTGAAGACTGGGAAACCCAAGGGTGTTTAGAGGAAATTAAACGTCGTTTGGGCTATCGCTTCCGTCTAGTGAAATCAGTTACTCCTACTAGGGTAAAACCCGCTCGTACATTCTCGATACAATTGGAAATTATCAATGAAGGATGGGCTAGTCCTTACAATCCTCGGCCACTGGAAATTATTCTCCGTCACCGTGTCACTCGTCGCGAATACCATTTACCTATAGACGAGGATCCTCGGATGTGGATGCCTGGTAGTACTCAGGTTATTAATGCTGTCACTCGTACTCCAGACACAATCGAAACTGGAACCTATGATGTTTTCTTAAATCTACCTGATCCAGCTCCTCAATTATATAATCATCCAGACTATTCCATCAGACTTGCTAATCAAAATCTCTGGGAAGCCTCGACAGGCTACAATTCCCTATTGACTAGCCTTATTGTTAATTAAACTGTAAGCTAATTCGCATTAGCTGATAGCTGATAGCACCTCAAGTAGCCTGCGTGGCACAGGCTTCTAGCCTGTGAAGTAGCGCATATGCTTAAATACGGATAGAGACTATGAGAGTTTGGTCAGGGCAAAGCTTGCTTATCTACTGTAAAAAGCTAGTCAATGGCTCGACGAATAGCAAAATTTTTCGCGCAATTGTAACTGTTGGTTTATTGACTGCTTTTGTAAAAGTTAGTTCTCTTATTAAAGAATTAGTAGTTGCCTGGAGGTTTGGTACTGGGGATGAATTAGATGCATTTTTTATCGCTTTATTGGTTGTTTTTTTAATAAAAAATGTAATCGCTGAATCCCTTGATACTGCCTTTATTCCTACCTATATCCGTGTACGAGATCAGGAAGGAATGGCAGCCGCTCAAAAACTGTTTTCTGGAGTAATGATCTGGGCATTAGTACTGCTTAGCTTCACTACTATAGTAATGGTAGCTACTGCTCTGGTTTACTTACCATTGATTGCCTCTGGGTTTAACCCCGAAAAGTTAGAGCTTACCTTCCATCTACTTGGTTTAATGGCACCCGTAGTTATCCTTACTGGGATTGCCATCATTTGGAGTGCTGTTTTGAATGCTGGGGAACGTTTTGCTCTAGCAGCTCTATGTCCAATGATGATTCCGGTGATTAGCATCCTATTGATAGTAGGATTTAAGTCTTTAGGAATCTTTGCCTTAGTTGCTGGATTAATTAGTGGTACAGCTCTAGAGCTGATAATTCTGGGAATAGCACTGCATCATCAAGGTATTTCATTACTGCCAAGATGGTATGGATTTAATGAGCCTATGCGCCAGGTAGCGAGCCAGTATCTGCCAATGATTGCTGGAGCATTATTAATTTGTAGTGCTGCTCCAATTGATCAAGCCATGGCAGCTATGTTGTCTCCTGGTAGTGTGTCTATACTTAACTACGCCAACGGTTTAATTGCTTCTCCCATTAACCTAATGAGTATTGCCATCAGCACTGCGGTAATTCCCTATTTTTCTAAGATGGTTGCTAGTCAGGATTGGCAAGAAATCCGTGGTACCCTTAGGTATTATCTGCGGCTGATATTTTTGATTACCGTACCGCTAAGCATAATTCTAATTGTTTTTTCCTATCCGATAGTTCAGGTAGTTTTTGAACGAGGTTCATTTACCTCGGATGCTACTAATTTAGTCGCACAAACTCAAGCAATTTATGCCTTACAAATTCCTTTTTATATTGCTAATATTCTAGTGGTTAGGCTGGTGTCAGCCATGAGACTTAACTATATCCTGATGTGGGTATCTGGATTTGATTTAGCCATTAATATCATCTTGAATATTCTCTTTATGCAATGGCTGGGGATTAAAGGCATTGCGTTATCCACTAGCTGCGTGTATATCTTTTGTTTTTCCTTTATGTTCTTATTTACCCAAAACCAAATCAAAAAGAAAAACCCTGGAAAACAATTATGCGATTAACACTAGTGACGTCATCTCTCTCCTGTGGGGGTGCTGAGCGAGCGGTAGCTTTGCTAGCAAAAGGATTCTTTAACAAGGGTTATAAAGTTGATGTGGTAACAATTGATGACAGCTATCTTGACTTTTATAAATTACCCGATGGGGTTAATCGAGTAGCCCTTAATATCGCAAAAAACTCACCAACTTTTATTCATGGAATTTGGAATAACCTCTATCGTTTATGGGTCTTGAGACGAACCATTAAATCCCTACACCCTGATGTTGTCATTTCTTTCTTAGATCAAATCAATATCTTGACCCTGTTAGCTCTTGTTAAGACTAACTATCCCGTTCTGGTAAGTGAACAGAATGATCCTCGGAAAAGTTCTAGTGGAAAAATGTGGGATAGATTGCGACATATAACCTATTCCTTTGCAGATAAAGTGGTTAGCGTAGGGGATGGGGTGAATCAGTATTTTGACTGGCTCCCCGAAACTAAACGAGCAGTAATTTATAACCCATTGGCTAGTATCAATTCCAGACCTAGTATGGACAAATTCCTGGAAGCTAAAGGAGCCGATATAAGTAAAAAATGGATAGTTGCTATCGGAAGGCTTACCCATCAGAAAGGTTTTGATATTTTATTATCTGCTTTCAAAAAACATGCTGAGCACCATCCAGACTGGCAACTTATAATTTTAGGAGAAGGGGAGCTTCGTCCAGAGCTTGAAAATCTCAGATATCAATTAGGTTTAACTAATCAGGTCATCTTTCCTGGGGTTGTCCGTAATCCCTTTTCAGTCTTAAAACGGTCAGAATTATTTGTCTTGA
>NZ_JAAHHS010000540.1 GCF_010692395.1 Moorena sp. SIO3H5 | reverse complement strand
AACAGGTAGTGGGGCATAGTAGCATGGCTGGACCCAATATTTTGGTATAGTCCTATGGTGTTTACATTTGAGTTATGAACAAAGCACCCTTTTGAAATAATACTTTCAGCTAGTTTGAATTTCACGAGGTTTGCTTGCTTGGTGGATCAAGCGCAATCATAACAGTGATTAGTGATATAAGGGAACAGGGAACAGGGAACAGGGAACAGGGAACAGGGAATCGGGAATCGGGAATCGGGAATCGGGAATCGGGAATCGGGAATAGAGAAGAGGTAGCAGGGCAAAAATTATGTGTACCTCATTAGTATAAAAAGCGCTATAATTGGTGATTAGTAATTATTAATGATTGCTATTGAGAGTCTAACTTGATGATAGTTTAAAAGTCTAAATAGTAAGAGGTGCGACCCGTGGCGAATTTAATTCTTAATAGGTCAAGCGCACCTAAGCAAATTCTGGGCGCTATTTGGCAACTCCTGCAATTCTTTCAACGGCGCAGTGATCAAGTACAACAATCATAAATGCCTCGTCCGGAATAGTTTTATCTTCGCGCTTATTCACTACTTAACCTTATATACCAATCCGTGTAGGAATTGTGAGAATTTTTGTTCCCAGATCCGCTGTTCCCTTTGGTATAGCAAAAATCCCTTGCCTTGTGTACCTCCCCTATGATGGAAGCAAAACAATTCGGAGGATAGGAGATAGTAGGTGAGTTTGGCAAGAATTTGGGCGATCGCAGCTAATGGTTTTCGGGAAGTGATACGCGATCGCGTTTTATATCTGATTGGCTTTTTTGCCCTAACCCTAGGCATAGCCCTGAGGCTGTTACCGGAGGTAGCAGCAACCACACAAGACAAAATTTTTCTGGATTTGGGTCTAGGGGCGATGGGTATCCTGGGTGTAATCGTGGCGGTATTTGTTGGTACCGGGTTGATTAACAAGGAAATCGAAAAGCGTACTGTTTTAGTCTTAATTCCCAAGCCTCTAAGTCGTGCTGAATTTATCATTGGCAAACACTTAGGGTTATCGGGTGTATTGGCTGTGCTGGTTGTGGCTATGACCGCCATTTATCTGCTGGGGTTACGTGTCTCTAGTATTGAATACCCTGTGGTTAGCATCCTGGTTTCGGTGGTTTACCAATTTCTAGAACTGTCTCTAATCACAGCAGTAGCGCTGATGTTTGGTGTCTTTACTAGTTCACTCCTAGCAACCTTACTGACCTTTGGGGTTTATATGATGGGACACTTGAGCCGTGATTTAGTGGAGTTAAGCAAGTTGAGCGAAAACCCTGGCATTGAGCGGATGACTGAAACCCTATACTTGGTTATCCCGGATTTATCACGGCTCAATTTAAAGAATGATGCAGTGTATGGTGTCTTACCTCCGTTCCCAGAACTGTTTTTAAATGGACTTTATGGATTACTTTACATCGTGCTGCTGTTAGCGATCGCTATCCTAATCTTCTGGCAACGGGAGTTTTGATTTATAGCGCTACGCTTAGCGTCAGAAGTCACAAGTCACAAGTCAGAAGTTAGAAGTCAGAAGTCAGAAATCAGAAGCATAATTTTTTTTTCCCTGTTCCCTGTTCCCTGTTCCCTGTTCCCTTTTCCCTGTTCCCTGTTCCCTGTTCCCTGTTCCCAACATAATTATTACAAATGGGTCATCATAGTCAATGGGGATAATGCTAAAAATAAAGAAAATTCCTGATCAAAACCATGCTAGAGCAGAAACTCAAGCAATTAAAAACTATATTTGCTGAGATGGAACGGGCTTTGATTGCCTATTCTGGGGGAGTTGATAGCACGCTAGTTGCTAAAATTGCTTACGATGTTTTAAGCGATCGCGTAATAGCGGTCACTGCTGAATCCCCGTCACTATTACCAGAAGAATTAGAAGACGCTCGCATCCAAGCCGCTACCATTGGCATTACTCATGAGGTTGTCCAAACCCATGAGATGGATAATCCTAATTATACCTCTAACCCGGTCAATCGCTGTTATTTTTGCAAAAGTGAACTCCACGACACTCTCAAACCTCTAGCCCTGGAGCGAGGCTATCCTTATGTAGTAGATGGGGTGAATGGGGATGATTTAAGGGACTATCGTCCAGGGATTCAGGCGGCCAAGGAACGAGGTGCGCGATCGCCTTTAGCAGAAGTGGGGGTAACTAAAGCGGAAGTGCGCCAACTCTCGAAACAATTAGGATTGCCGTGGTGGGATAAACCTGCCCAACCTTGTCTGAGTTCTCGCTTTCCCTATGGGGAAATGATTACAGTAGCTAAGTTACAACGGGTAGGACGAGCAGAGATCTATTTACGGAAGTTAGGTTTCTCCAATTTGAGGGTTCGTTCAGAAGGAGATACCGCACGAATTGAGTTACTACCGGAAGAGATTAAGGAATTTGTGGTAAGGACAGATTTACCGACGTTAGTGGCAGAGTTTCAGGAGTTGGGTTTTGTCTATGTGACCCTGGATTTAGAAGGATATCGCAGTGGGAAATTAAATCAAGTTTTGAGTCAAGATGTGATTAGTATGAACGCTTAATCAGTTTGGCTTTTTGTAAGCTATCAGCTAAAGGCCTTTGGCCACGCGTGCGCGTTCAGCTTATGTGCTACGCACACGCGTGCGCGTTCAGCAGTGAGCAGTCAGCTCTCAGCCTTTGCCTGACTGCTCACTGCTGACTGCTGACTACTGACTGCTGTTGGCGTAGCCTGCGCGTAGCGCATATGCTTACATTCCTCCAGCAGTTGGTCAAAATTACGACAATATACCAATTGTTGGTAGTCATGCCATGCTTGTTTGTTACTGTAGGGAATTCGGATCAATGTTGCTTGCTGAATCTTCTCCATTAATGGACGACGAAGAGATTCGTAGTTAAGGAAAGCATTAGCAATTGCTTGGATATTATCAAGATTATTTTTCTGTACAATATTAGCGATCATGGTAGCTACAACCAGAGCATCTTCCAATCCTTGATTAGCCCCTTGAGCCATGAAAGGAGGCATCCCATGGGCGGCATCACCCACTAAGACAACTCTACCTGAACTCCAGGGAGATAGAGTTTCTGCACGGTGAATGTAATAGGGACGGGATTTGATTTTGACAGGAGAAGATAAAGCCACTAATTGTGTGAGAGCTTTGGGAAAATTAGCGTTTTCCAACTCTCGCAATGCTAAAGCAATCAAGGCACTTCCAGATTTTTCTGTCAACTCTTCCTGGTTTAAAGGAAGATGGAGGAAATACCCAAACTCAGCATTGGGACGACTAAATAAGAGCATCCGTGGGGATTCCATAGAAGCCGAATCCTCTGAAATTTGATCATTAGTGCGATCATTAGTGATGGTGAGAATCCGTTCCTGCTGAAAAAATTTGTTTTCAAGCTCTGTGCTTAGCTCTGGAGGAATATCCGTGATTTTCATACAGAATAGGGCTGCAAATCCGGAATAGTCAGGTCTGGCTAAACCACTGTAGGGACTATCCTTATAAACAATCCGACGAATGGTAGAGTTTATCCCATCTGCAGCAACAACTAGCCTAGCCCGGATTGATTTTTTTTGAAATTGTTGGGGACTATGTTCTGAATTGAAGGAGACTGTATCCTCATCGTTCTGTCTATTTGACCAATGAGCATAGGGATTTGCTTCTATGGCTGCATCTGAAACAAAATCTAGCCGAACATATCCGGTGTTTCCTTCATCAACAACATTGATACAACGATGATTCGCTTTAACCTGTTCAACGGGAAGTTGGTTTCTGAGAGTGGTCTGTAAATCGTACCAAGATATAGAGACTCGACCCTCTCCATAATCCTTGAACCAACTCTCATAGCTAAGAGGAATTGAGTGAATTTGCTCTCCCTTCAAATTTTTGTGAACCCATTGAGGAGAAGTCTTGGGTAGTTTTTGTTTGTTGATTGTTGTTTCGGGATTTTGATTGGCTTGGGCTTTCTGAAAAAACTCCATACCGGTTTGCTTAACTGCTTCGTAAGCAGAAGGCGCTATGTGGTTAAGGGCTTTTAATCCATTGGGCAGAAGATCAATAACCTGACCAACTCTACGAAAGGCACGAGTTTGATCAAGGACTATAAAATTAGATATACCACGCTGCTGTAAGCCAATGGCAGTGGCTAATCCCACTGGACCAGCACCAACTATAACAATATCACAAACGTCTGAAATCCAGTCAAGAAGAAACCCGGA
>NZ_JAAHHS010000054.1 GCF_010692395.1 Moorena sp. SIO3H5 | reverse complement strand
CCAGCTCAGTCCAAAAAACTATTCCCGAATCGGATACCGAATCAGCTGCGAAATCGCCATCCGACCCGGAAACACAACCAACTGCAATAGAATTAAACAGCCAAGGGGATAGCTTGCGGCAAGCAGGAAAATACCAGCAAGCACTGATGACTTACGAAAAAGCGATCGCAAGCAACTCAAATTTAGCAGAAGCTCATTGGGGTCGTTGTTATAGCCTGAATTCCTTGGGGCGTACTCAAGAAGGACTGGCTGCCTGCGATCAAGCCCTTGCCCTTAAACCTGACTACCCCGAAGCATTGTGGAGTAAGGGTGCAGCTCTCGAATCCCAAAACACTCTAGCAGCCCTAGAACTATACGAGAAAGCGATCGCTATCAAGCCTGATTTTGTTGAAGCCTGGATTAACCGAGGAGTAGCCCTCCATAAACTCGGTCGCTACAGTGAGGCCATAGAAGCATATAATCGGGCAACTAAACTCAATCCTAATTCTGCCGATGCTTGGAGTAATCTAGGGGCAGCCTTATGGGCCAAACGTCAATACGATCAAGCAATCAATGCCATGGAAAAGGCACTTCAAATCCAGCCGAATCACCCCAATGCTAAGAATCTGCGTCAGCAGGCAAGGGAAAAATTAGGCCGTTGATCAGTTGGGTTAAATAAATATTTGATAAAGATCAGATATCTAAATAAATATCTGATAAAGATTTTTGGTTTTGGTCTTATAAATGGGAAAATATTCTACTATTACATTTAATTACTATTAAGCATTAGAGCTGAGAGCCCTAGGGATTAAATATAAAAACTTAACACCTAACACCTTATCCTAATTTTCACAACTAAATTGACAAAGTACTAGGATTGCGATGCTCTAAAAAAGCCGCTACGCGAACGCCATCCATAATTTTACTTAAATAATCTTGCTGAACTAATTGTACTTAACTGTGCATCACCATGAAACTGAATACACCAGCACTTGGAATAAGAGCAAATTGGCTCCAGAAGTGGATACCAATCAGCTTAATTTTACTAATCGCTACTGGGTTGTATCTCTATCAACTCGGCACAGAGAGCTTATGGTACGATGAGCTATTTAGCATTAACAAAACCCAGAGTGGGATATCACTGCCTCCCAAGAATCTCACACGTCCCTTTTATTTCATGATCCTGTACATTTGGATGCAGTTTAGCACTAGCACCGTTTGGTTGCGTGGGCTATCTGTGATTTTTGGACTAGGCAGTATCTTCTTAATCTACCTGGTGGGTCGTCGCTTAGCTGGAAAACCAGTTGGCTTGATTGCCGCCCTGTTACTAACCCTCTCCCCTCTGTTTATCAACCATGCCCAAGAGGTAAGGATGTACACCCTAATCCCCTTCTTAAGTTTGGGGGGTACCTTAGCTCTAGCTCATGCCCTTGAAAATCCCAGGTTTGCTGCCATCAACTGGTGGGCTGTCGCCAGGTTTCTAGCCCTTGTGACTACTCCGGTTAGTGTGACCTTGTTTCTGCCAGATCTGGTATTAATTGTATGGCAGTTTCGTAATCAAAAGCGCCGATTATTTGCCTTTGGGATCAGGCTGCTGCTGATTGGGAGTTGTTGGCTTCCTTTAGTATCAGCAGTTAATGAGTCTTCCACTAAATTCCTCAAAGGTTGGGTAACACAATACCCAAAACCCAACATTATATTAATTGTCTCTGAAGTCACCCACTTGACAGCTTTCTGGCCATTGAGACACTTACTAGGGTCAGGCATCAGTGCCAATGACTTGATGAAACAGCTCAATCAGCAATCTATCATGGAGTGGCTTGTGGAGCATGTGTTCACCTCAAATCTTGTACCTTTGTTCTATTACATGGCATATACGGCCATGGCAATCGGCTTGCTTGCGATCGCTCTATTGAGCAGGCACCCCTCAACAACACTCTGGTGGATTAAAGTTTGGGCATTATTACCTGCGGGATCTATCTTATTGATATCCTATGTTTCCAGTTCCATATGGAAAGCTCGCTATCTACTCATGGTATCCCCATATTTCTTAATTCTTTTAGCAGCAGGCTTGATGCAAGTTTGGCGTTGGCAACGTCGAGTGGCTGTTTTAGTAACTCTAATGTACGCCATAGCAGTGGGTAGTGGTCTGGTGCATTACTACACAACCTTGTATCGTATAGCAGGTGGTGCGCCCACTTGAGACTTTATTTATATAGTTCACTTTGTCTATAAATCGTTTACTATTACCGTTAATCGGTGGCATCCTGATGGGACTGACACCATCACCAACGGAAGCTTGGCCCCTAGCCTGGATTGCCCTAGTGCCTCTATGGTTCATAGTAGTTAGAGGTCAGAGTATTCGTGGCAATGCTTTATCTGGTCTGATCTGGGGTATCGGTTATCATGGCTTAGCTCTATTTTGGATTACTGGTATTCACCCGATGGACTGGATGGGGGTACCATGGCTAGCTAGTATTGCGATCGCATTATTCTGCTGGATATTCATTACCCTCTGGGGAGCACTCCTAGTAGCTGTCTGGGCAATAGGAATTTCTATCACTCAATCAATTTTCCCATCCATTAAATGGGTATCCACCAAAGCTACACAACAACATGATATAAATCCTGATATCAATCCTGATATAAATCTCCCTAGCCCCACTCAAAACTATTTTCTTTTAACCTCCTGCTTGCGGGTTCTAATCGGTACAGGCTTGTGGTGTGCCATAGAAACCCTGTGGAGTATGAGTCCCCTGTACTGGTCTGGATTATCTTATACCCAAAGTCCCCATAACCTGATAATTTTGCACCTCGGTCAATTATCCGGTCCGGTAACAGTTACAGCAGCTATTGTAGCAGTCAATGGTTTAATTGCTGAAAGCGCATTAACCCTTAATAAGTTTAACGTTACTAGCTTTAACTTTGCCAGGTTTAACGTTGAAACTGATCACAACAATCTACCCTACGGAAACGCCAATGGCGAACAAAAATCCACCCTTTTAGGTATAGCAATCGGGTTATTAATTAGCTTACATTTGCTCGGATGGTTACTGTACAGCCAACCAATTGAGCAATCAAATGATTCTGCTATTAAAGTTGGTATTATTCAAGGAAACATCCCCAATGAAATCAAACTTTACTCCGCTGGCTGGCGGCGTGCTATTAAAGGTTACACTACTGGCTACCAGACATTGGCAGATCAAAAAGTAGACGCAGTGCTAACTCCTGAAACTGCGTTACCTTTTCTTTGGGAAGAACAGGTTCGCACTGTTAGTTCTTTCTACTCAGCAATATTAGATAAAGGGGTTTTAGTTTGGGTAGGAGGCTATGGACAAAGAGAGCGTAGCCTTACCAATAGTTTGTTTACTGTTACCGGTACTGGTGAGACCTTCAGCCGTTACGATAAGGTCAAATTAGTGCCCTTAGGAGAATATATTCCTTTTGAAGAATTCCTAGGACATTTAATTGACCGATTATCCCCTCTTGATGCTCACTTAGCACCAGGTAAACCTGACCAATTATTAGAAACACCTTTTGGTCAAGCAGTGGTAGGCATTTGTTATGAGTCAGCTTTTGCCGACCACTTCCGCTATCAAGCTGCGGCTGGTGGGCAGTTTATCCTCACTGCATCCAATAATGCCCATTACAGTAATACTATGCCTGCCCAGCACTATGCTCAAGATGTAATGCGCTCCATTGAAACAGATAGGTGGACAGTTAGAGCAACTAATACCGGCTATTCCGGTATTGTAGACCCCCATGGCAAAACAGTATGGCTATCGGGGATTAATACCTATGAGTTGCACGCAGATACGATTTATCGGCGACAGACTCGGACGTTGTATGTGCGCTGGGGGAATTGGTTGACTCCGGTGTTATTAGGGTTAGGGGGAATTGGTTGGTTGGTTTTGGGTTGGTTTGGAGTTGGAGTTGGGTTGGAGTAGCTCACCCCTGAACTGACTAACCTACCGGACAAGGGACGCCAAAGGCGAACAACCCACTAAGCTTCAACCCTAAATATTACAAAATTCCCGAACTGCTGCCCAAATTAACTCCATCACATCCCGCAAACCGTGTTCGCTCTGCAATTCAACCAATTGCACCCAAGGGCGCGTACTGGCATAATCACAACTCTCCATGATAGGAATCACGTCATCATAGCACCCATGTAGAATCAAAGTAGGTACTTGTCGCTCTAGCTCCAAAGCCTCATACTGACGGGCATCTTCTAGAAACTGATAGTGCAAGGGCAGCTTTCGGTTTTCTCGGTAATGGTAAATGTCTAGATATCCCTGGGAGCGCCACTGATTGAGCTGTTCTGCTCCTAATTTGGGCAACCAATGGCCAAGGAACCCAAATGCTGGTGCTAGTAGAACCAGTCTCTTGATTTGTGGATTGTTTTGTGCTATACATGCAGCGGTAAAAGCACCCAAACTAGAACCGATTAACGTGACTGGTGTTCCATCTAAAGGCAGTAATGCTGCTACTTGACTAATCTGGCGACTTATTGTTAAATGATCAAAGTCATCTTGATTAAGGTCAGGAACTACTAGAGAGACATTGAGGCCAGCAAACGCTTGTTGTAGATACACCGCCTTGGCTGACTCAGGACTAGATGCAAAACCGTGTAGATAAATAAATCTCAAAATCCTTATCCTTTGTGTTTCTACCTAATCGGATAGAGGGTTTTGCTGGCGGCGCTGTTTCATCAATTGAGCAAACTGGATGCGTTGTTCAGGAGTCATCACCTCTCGCATCTGCAACATACTCTCAAAGCGTAACTTTCCTAGCTGCTGGTTCAATACTTGAACTTGTTGGTATTGAGTGCGGATAGTTTCTCTGTCAGCTGTACCCACCATCAAATCACTTAATGTCTGCTTGGCTTGACTCATTTCCTGACGAAGATCTATAATGGACTCTTCATACTCTATCCTAATTGAATGTAGCTGCTTCCTTTGCACGTGGTTGAGATTCAGTTCCCTGACTAACCTATCCTTAATTGATTTTGGGTGTTGTTGACCCTCAGGGTTTGGAATCAATTGAGAGGTTACAGGGTTGGAATTAGCTACAGCAGTGCAGCCAGTCAGGGTAACCATGAGAAGTGACAAAATATAACCTGGACGTAACAGCATGGAAGTTACCTATAAATGTCTTTAATTTAAAGTTTGTAAGAAATATTGAAGGTTTAAAATTCAACTTGAAAGTTGAAAGTTGAAAGTTGAAAGTTAAAGGTTAAAGGTTGAAGGTTGAAGGTTGAAGGTTGAAGGTTGAAGGTTGAAGGTTGACAACCCACTTTTCCCTTGCCATAGCCGTTGCCTAGAGCCAACCTGTTTACAGGTCAAACCTTATCCTGTATAGGTGATCCTGAGGTGATGGTTCCTACTATGCGCATTTATTGTCCAGTATTGGCTAAGATCATCCAATCAGCTGGTGGAGTATGAATGACATTGCTCACCGATGTCTCTCCGACAACTCCATGCCAATTTTTCTCTAAGAAAGCTTCTAGAGTGCTTAAATTGTGGGTGCGGTAACCACTCCAAGCCATCAGTAAACCAACAGCGATCGCTGATGGCACTAACCAAAGCTCTGGTTTACGACTAGGCGGTGGAGATTTAGCGATCGCATTTATAACTCGTTCCTCCAAGTCAAATGTTGCTGCTGGAGGAGTAGGTCGATGTTGGCGCAGAAATGCTTGCCATTGTTCGTCATCAGATTGAAACTGAGTCATGGCATCTCTCCTTGTTGTTGGATGATATATTTCCGTAGGGAAGTTCGAGCGTGGAAAAGACGAGACTTAACCGTTCCGAGAGCTATGCCCAAAATTTTAGCAACTTCCTTTTGTGGTAAATCCTCTAAATCATGTAGCACCAGCACAGCACGATGGTTCAAGCTCAGCTGTTGCATTCCTTGTTGAATCATGTCCTGATAGTGCAACTGCATCAGATCAGGAGTATGGGAGGATTTGGCATTTTTTAGGGGTAGATCAGCTGTGTCCTCTAGGAGTTGAAGGTTGAAGGCACGTTGCCGTTGCAAATTGCGCCGCTGATCCGATGCCACATTCCAGCAGATCCGGTAAAGCCAGGTGGAAAACTGTGAGGGTTGCCGCAGTTTTGGTAAGCCTTTCCAAACTCGTAGGAACACCTCTTGTACTAAATCATCAAGAGCATAAGCACCACATAGCTGATATATAGTTGACCTGACGCGCTGCTGATAGCGTCGGTATAGTTGGCGAAAACTCTGCTGGTTGCCCTGTTGGCACTGCAATACCAACTCTGTGTCTGTGCTGGTTGTTTTTGCAGCAGCAGAATCTTCTTTAGAAGCCTGGGCTGATCTGACTGACAACTCTGGGTTCTCCCTCACCGCTTTGTTTTCCGATGTTATTTAGACTCACTGGCCAACAGAATGGTTCAATCTCGGAAAAGTTTCCCCAAGAATGGAACCAAGTGGGGTAGGGTGACCAGGTTTGGGTGAGGTCGAAAGATAGAAGAGTCAACAGCTCTAGGGATTCCTGGTCTTACTGACACAACAATCGATAGCAAAACCCTACCCCCGTTGGCCTTATAGCTGACACCCAGCCCCTTGACTTTCTTATGGTCACAAGAAGCACGGAAAATTTGCAGATCTTTACTAACTCTTTAATGTCGAGTTACCTTTGATATGATTAACTTTTACTATTATTTCCATATATAGGTTGCATCTGAAGGATAGCAGGGTTGGTACCTAATCCGCACCAATACCAAAAATTATTTTATTGTGCAATCTACCTAGGGGGAGCCCCTTAAGAACTTATGGAGTCTAGAAGTTCTATAGATCTCGATCTTAGCCAATACTTACTGCTATTGAAACGTCGTTGGCTGCCAGCGGTTGCTATTTTCCTATTTACAGTTATCTCAGCAGCCTGGTCTACCTTGTTCCTCAAGCCTTCCTATGAAGCTGAAGGAAAACTACTGTTTAAGATAGACCGAACCGCTTTCTTGACTGGGTTGGGGGAGGAAATTGACCAGTTACGCCCTCTGGTTGATGCCCAGAACCCTCTAAGTACTGAAGTTGAGGTGATTTACTCCCACCCGCTTCTGCAACAGATCATTGATCAACTCAACCTTACTAATAACGAAGGTCTACCTTTGGAACCGGAAGCCCTCAAAAGAAGCCTCACTGTAAAAATTGTGGGTGGCACCGATGTGGTTAGGCTTTCCTACAAGGGTAAGAACTCAGAAAAAGGGGCTGCGGTGATCAATCAATTAATGAGGCTCTATATAGAGAATCAGATCCTATCTAAAAAGTCGGAAGCAGCAAAAGCCCGTGAGTTTATTACTAACCAACTTCCTCAAAGTGAAGCCAATGTCAGGCAAGCAGAAGCTGCTCTACGCCAATTTAAGGAACGCAATCAGGTTGTATCCCTCACAGAAGAAGCCCGGTCTTTGGTAGCGGTGATGGCTGACTTAGACAGCCAAATTACCACAGTTCAAGCTCAACTTGAAGAAGCCAATGCCCAAGCTGCTGGCTTGAGAAACCAGGTCGGTCTTAATCCCCAGCAAGCAATTGCTATCAGTGCCCTGAGTCAGTCTACTTCAGTACAGGGCGTACTCCAAGAACTGCAAGAGGTTGAGCGGCAATTAGCGGTTGGTAAAAATCGTTACGGTAAAAATCACCCGGTCATGATTCGCCTGACCAAGCAGCAACGCTCCCTCAGAGGTCATTTACAACAGCAGATTAATCAAATACTAGGCTCTCAGAGTCTGGCTAGTACTCAGATACAAATTACTCAAGGGCTTTTAGAAGTTGACCAGCTCAAACAAAAACTTATTAACGATTTTATTGAATCAGAAGTCAAACGTCAGAGTTTAGCAGAAGGATTATCAACTCTTGCTAACGCTAGAATTGCCTATGAACAACGGGTCAATGTTCTTCCTCGGTTAGAGCAAACTCAGCAGCAGCTCGAACAACGACTCCAAGCTGCCCGCTTGACCTATGAAACCCTGTTGAAAAATCTCAATGAATTAAAGGTCGCAGAAAACCAAGATACCGCTAATGCTCGCATCATTGAGCCAGCAATAGTTCCTAAAAAACCCTTAGGTGATAAGAAAATCAAGGTGTTGGCTCTAGGGGTGATGTTGGGGGTCACACTAGCCACGACTGCTGTCTTGCTCTTGGAAATGAGAGACCGCTCCATCAAAACTCTCAAGGAAGTCAAACAGTTATTAAGATATCCTGTGCTAGGGGTGATTCCAGTTTTCAAGCACAAGAAGCTCTCCCGTCGTCGGGATGACCTATTTTTCGGAGGTGAATTGCCCGTAAGAGACCAGCCTCATTCCATGGTGAGTGAAGTCTACCGGATGATTCAAGCGAATATAAAATTTCTCAAGTCTGATCACCCACCTAAAGTTATTGTAGTCACTAGCTCCGTTTCCAAAGAAGGCAAATCTACCGTATCAGCAAACTTGGCCGCTGCTATGGCTCAACTGGGGCGTCGGGTATTGCTAATTGATTCCGATATGCGTCATCCCAGTCAGCATTATATTTGGCAAGTAATGAATGTGGCTGGTTTGAGCCAAGTACTGATTGGTGAAGTGCCTCTAGAGCTTGCCATCTGTCAAGCCATGGAAAACCTGGATATTCTCACCGCTGGGGTAATGCCTCCGAATCCTTTGGCACTACTGGATTCAAAGCAAATGGCTTCCCTGATTGAGGAATTTTCAACCAAATATGACTTTGTGATTATTGATGCCCCACCCTTACTTCTTACTGCTGATGCCCTTTGCTTAAGTCCAATGACTGATGGCATGTTGTTGGTGGCTCGACCAGGTGTTCTGGATTTTGCTAATGCTAATGTGGCTAAACAAATGTTAGATAGTTCTGGTCAGACTGTTTTGGGTTTGGTGGCTAATGCTGTCATTCAAAAAGATGAATCCATTGGTTACTTTTACCAGTCACAGGAATACTTCGATAATGGCTCAGTTAGAAGATTGGCACAGCGTCAAGCTCAGACTCAAAAAAACGGGAATCTTTCCCGGAGATGATTCAAAACTATGACTAATCGCTATTTTCTAGGCAAAAAAAACTCTAAATTAATGATTGAATACCCTGGAGCAATCCAGAGTATAAATAGACTAAAAATATTTTGATTAATTACTAAATAAATAATTATTAAGTAATGAATATAGTGAGCAATTAACCATTATTATTAAACTATCAAATCCGGTTAATTACTTATCCAAATAAATAGGATGTTTGGGAATAGGTAATTACTAATCGGTAATCTGAAACTAGATAATCATAAATTACCAATTTGATTAGTAATATCATGATTATTAAAGCCGACATGCTCTTATGGATTAGCTTTACTTTTATCTAAAAAGTTATCTAAATTATTATCTAAAAAACTATCTACCATGAAAACCCCTGTAATTGCTATTGGACTGGATGCAGCTGACCCCGTATTGTTAGAGAAGTGGATGTCCCAAGGACATCTGAAGACCCTCAACAAAATACGGCAAGAAGGAATATACGGTCGCCTGAACAATACCGTTAACTACAACAATAAGACAGTTGAATTTTCATCCACTGAACCCTTGTGGGTGATGTTTTCTACCGGTTGTTTACCAGATAAAACCGGTTTTTGGGATACAATAAAATTTTATCCAGACACTTATAAAGTAGTCTGCGACAAAATTTATAGTGGATACGATTATAAAGAGTATAATCCCTTTTATGCCTTAGGGGATGACTACCGCGTTGCTGCCTTTGATGTACCAGTATCAGCACTGTCAGATCAAATTAATGGCTTACAAATTTTGGGTTGGGGGGGACATTATCCCTTTGTGCCAAGCCATTCCCAACCGCCGGAATTATTGCCCAATATTATTGCCCAATACGGAAAAAACCCAGTGCTCCATAAAGATAATGGTCGCTGGTGGGATCCAGTTTATTTTAAATGGATTCAGGAAGCTCTAAAAACAAGTATCTCCACCCGCTCAGAGATTTGCCAGGATTTACTTCAGCGTGAACCGTGGGACTTGTTCGTGACCGGTTTTGGTGAAACTCACAGTGCTGGTCATGACCTGTGGGACCGCAGCCAACCAGATCACCAACTCTACCCTTACCAGAGCAAAAAGAATGGTGAGGCTGGAGACCCCATGCTGAAAATCTTTGAAGCGGTGGATGATGCGATCACAAAAATTATCGCTGCCGCCCCTAAAGATTCCTATATCTTGTGTTTCGCAGTTCATGGCATGGCGGCCAATGTTACCGATTTGATGAGCATGATGTTCCTGCCAGAATTGGTCTATCGGTATAACTTCCCTGGCAAATATGCCATTACTCCCAGTAAAATCGGAGTCACTCCCCCACCACCAGTTACTCGTCCAATCCGCAACTCTTGGCCAGGGGAAGTATGGCGAAAGATTTATGAACCCAATCCCATCAAGCAGTTGTTCAACACCTGGACCCATAAAGCCTTTTTACAATCTGGCCAGCACGGTTTACTCTCTCCTTATCCCCTCATGAAGCACAACGTGCAATTGGGTTGGATGCCAGCTACTCTATATACTCCCCTGTGGCCAAAGATGAAAGCCTTTGCTTTACCCGCCTTTGCTGATGGACATATTCGCATCAACCTCAAAGGACGGGAACGAGATGGTATTGTTGACCCTTCCGAGTATGATGCTCTGTGCGATAACCTAACAGACTTCCTTTATCGCCTTACCGATGGTAGGACAGGAGAACCATTAGTTAAACAAGTAGTACGCACCCATAACGTAGCTACAGACGATAATCCCAAACTGCCAGATGCTGACCTAGTAGTCGTATGGCACGAGTGTCCCACAGATGTAGTCGATAGTCCTGATGTGGGACGCATTGGTCCAATTACCTATAATCGTCCTGGTGGTCACCGAGCCAGAGGCTTTTTGATGGCAAGCGGACCAGGAATTACTCCAGGTTCTAGTTTGCCAGAGGCTCATCCTGTAGATATAGCCCCAAGCATCTTGACCTTGATGGGAGCACCGATTCCAGACTACTTTGATGGCAAATCTCTACTTACTCCGACTTTATCCGTCTCAGCCTGAGATATAAATCAACCCTAGGGATAGGGTTTAATTTCCCTATCCCTAGGGTAATTCCTGAGCCTCTTAGATTCAGCAGGGTTAAGCGTGTAGATTCACTCTTAGCTGGCCAGATGCTACTAACTTGAAACAATGTCATCTATTGCCTTATTTCGCAAGTATAGGATTAACCCATTGAAATCCTATACTTGCAGATTTAGATCAGGTTTTGTATACAGGTTATCTGTTCAGTAAAACAATTTTTGTCTAAAGTAAGCTCTTGTAGAACAGGATCACTGCTTAAAATCAAGTTCAGGAGTATAAGTAATCTTAGGTCAGGATTTACCCAAAACCTGTGAAATCAAGCAATATCAGCGTGTTGAAATGCCATAATCGCGCCGCACCTTGCCTATTTCTTCACCAGGTAGCTGGCGACTGTAATACTTATAGTTCCATTATACCACAAAGAAGCCTCCAAACATGATATATGTTCTGAATTAGTAACTTTTTGCATATAATATTATGACTACAATAATATACTTACAAGTTTTCGCTATAAACCAGGGTTGATGAAAAAACTGCTGGCATTTTTTGAACCAATTTTCACTACTGTTTCCTTGGTGCTTTATTCAGGAGGAGTACTCACTGTAATTTTATCAGGAGGCAGAAGTGAGGGGGATGTCATACAAGAATTTGATTCCTCCCTCAGTAGATTGCTGTTCGTATTAATTTATCTCATTACCTTTTTCCTCCTAACACTACGGTGGAAAAAGGTACTTTATGTCCTCAGTCAAGATAGGTGGCTCAGTCTGTTACTGGGGATAGCGGTAGTATCTGTTTTCTGGTCTTCTGAACCAACAACGACCATGAACCGTGCTGTTGCCCTAATTGGCACAACCTTGTTTGGTGTTTACCTCGCCAGCCGCTACACCATCAAAGAACAGCTAGAAATGCTGGGTTGGACATTCGGAGTAGCAATATTGCTCAGTTTTCTGTTTATTGTGGCTCTGCCGAAATACGGGATTATGGGGGGAGTTCATGCTGGAACTTGGCGAGGAATATACGTCCATAAAAATGTTCTTGGCAAAGTCATGGTGCCCAGTGCAGTCGTATTTTTGCTCCTGGCTATTCGGGGCAAAAAAAATAATTTACTGTTGTGGGGGGGGTTTAGCTTTTCCGTACTTCTTTTACTATTTACAACTTCCAAAACTGCACTGGTTAGTCTTATAATTATGTTATTCTCTCTATATCTATACCGCATGTTACGGTGGCGATATGACCTACTAATTCCGGCTATATTTGCTATGACAACATTCGGAGGCAGCGTCTTAATCTGGTTGTTAGATAATGCAGACGCTTTACTAAGTGCAATCGGTAAAGATGCTACTTTAACCGGTCGTACAAAGCTATGGCCCTTCGTATTAGACATGATTGATAAACAGCCGTGGCTCGGTTATGGCTATGGTTCATTTTGGAATGGATTGAATGGTGAATCTGCTTATGTCTGGCGTGCAGTATTGTGGCCAGCTCCCAACGCCCACAACGGTTTTCTCGAGCTATGGCTAGCTTTAGGAATATTGGGAGTCTTAATCTACCTCATTGGATTTAGTTTTAGTTTACTAAGAGCTGTTGCTATAGTCCGTGTAAATAAAACATCAGAAAATCTATGGCCATTATTGTTCTTAACCTATACGGTTTTAGCCAATATCACTGAGACATCAGTGATGATACAAAACAATATCTTTTGGGTACTATACACATCTGTAGCTCTTTCGGTCCTTATTCCATTAGAGCGACAACAAAACCTATTGAAATGAATGAAAACTGTCAGTTATTAGTCAGCATTGTAATCAACAACTACAATTACGGTCAGTTTCTACCTCAAGCAATTGACAGTAGCCTGAGTCAGACTTATCCAAATACCGAAGTCATTGTGGTGGATGATGAGTCCACTGACAACTCTCAGGATATTATCACTACCTACGGTGAGCAAATTACTCCTATCCTCAAAAAAAATGGTGGGCAAGCATCAGCGCTAAATGCAGGTTTTTATGTCAGTCGTGGGGAGATTGTAATTTTTTTAGATGCTGATGATTACTTATTCCCTAATGCGGTGTCCGAAGTAGTCGCCGTTTGGAAACCAGGGGTAGTTCAGGTGCAATATCGTTTAGAGTTGGTCAATGCCCTTAGTGAATTCATTGGTATCCATCCAGCTCCAGACATAAAATTTGATAGTGGCACCGTTTGGCCAATTTTGTTGGAGAAGGGAAAGTACAGCAGTACTGTAACCAGTGGCAATAGTTTTGCACGGTCAGCACTAGCTCAAATTTTTCCTATACCCGAATCCGACTTTACCATAGCTGCTGATGGTTATCTAGTCACTCTGAACCCATTTTATGGGCAAGTGGTATCGATTGAAAAACCCCTTGGGGCATACCGACAACATGGGAATAATTTGTGGGCTTTTTCTAACGGAACCATTCCCATTGAACGGTTTCGTCGGTCTATCAACCATGATTTCATCAAGTATAACTATTTAGTACGCAAGGCAACTGAGTTAGGCTATCACCTATGCCCAGATTTGCACTTTCGTGACCCCAATCATTTAATTCATCGTATCGCTTCTTTACGGCTAGATCCTCACCATCATCCTTTTGCTTCTGATTCCCCTTTAGTTTTAGCTTACAAAGGATATTGGTCAATCTGGAAATATTCTAAATTTAATTGGCAAAAAAAAATACTCTGGAGTCATTGGTTTCTGTGGGTAGGAATAATGCCCCATAGTATAGTTAAACCAGTAATATATTGGCTACTTTGTTCAGCATCTCGTCCTACAATTATTCTATGGCTAGTGAAAATAATCCGCATAGTGAGACGCCTATTGACTTATAAACAATTGACTTCTTAACTCATATTCAATAGATCTTAACTGATTGTTATTATGTAGGTAATAATAATTACCCAAAGAATAGTATAATAACTAATTTATTATTAGATTGTTATTTAATAATATCGTTATATTATTCTATCATTAGGTAAAAATTATCCGTATTTATCTCTATATTTACATATATATAATCAGCTAAATTACTTAGGATAATCAGCAATATAGTCAATTGTTTTATAGATTTTAATCTAGCTAGAATTAACGGCGAAATAGCAGTTCGATATTACGAGACAGTTTTTAGTGACTTTACCGAACTTTTTAATCATTGGAGCCCAAAAGGCTGGAACTACCTGGTTAGCCCATAATCTCAGGGAACATCCTGAGGTATTTATACCTGGCGATGAGATTCATTACTTTAATAAGACCTATAATCTCAACCAAGGTATTGAATGGTATAAACAACACTTTGCTGATGTTAATGGGGAAAAAGCAATTGGAGAAAAAACTCCTAATTACTTATGGATCGACCCATTACCTGATGCCCAGGGTAAAGTCTACTATGACCCTCTCGAAGAAATTCCATATTCCCATCGGCTGATCTATGAGACATTGCCTGAAGCCAAACTTATTGTAGTTCTAAGAAATCCAGTTGAACGAGCCATTGCTGCTATAAATCACTTTATAAAAAATGGAGTTATATCTCTCAATGATGACCTTGATGAGCTATTAATTGGTGAGAAACAATCCCTAGTTGAGCGCTATGGCATCATTGATATGGGACGATATTATCGCCAACTGCAAGCCTACTATGACTACTTCGATCCTCAGCAAATGCTAATTCTAGTGTTTGAAGAAGACATTGCTCAAAACTCTGACGATTCTCTGAAAAAGGTTTGTGAATTCCTTGACATAGATTCTTCCTTTGATTTTAGTAAAAAGTCTAAGAAAGTCCATCAAAGCACTAGTTCACCAATTGCTCGTTATCTGGGAACCCGTTTTCCATTGATGCGTGGCTTAATCAATCGTGTTGATCAACGCTTACCCTTACAACACCAAAAGCTTCGGCCCAGTCCATCAGCGATTCAAAAACTCTACACCATCTATGCCAATGACAATCAAAAGCTATTCAAATTATTGGGGCGGGAGATATCGGCATGGTATAGCAAAGAATTAGTGGGACTAAGCAGCTAGTCAGCCTAAGGGTGAGCATAATCAAAAATTAGCCATCTAAGCAGGGATAAATCAGATCATACATAAGTTGCCTTCAGAAGTATTATGATGCTACCTTTTAGAGTAATATCTTCGATGGCAACTTGGTATAATTCATACCAAGTCGCTGATTGTATTCTTATTCTGGGTAATCAGAGATAATTTTCGATCAATGACCAATTTGGCAGGAAATCCTAGCAGCAAAAAGGTATGATATAAACTACTTAATATGAATTTTAAATCCCTCAAATCCAGGCTAATTGACATATTTAAGAAATCCCTAGTACGTAACACATTGTGGATGCTATTGGCTAAATTTCTGAAGATGATTGTCCAAGCGGCTTACTTCGTGATGATTGCTCGTACTCTCGGTGCTCAACAGTATGGTTTGTTTGCTAGTTTGACGGCTTTAGCGGCGATCATATCGCCTTTTGCTACCTGGGGGAGTGGAGATGTTTTAATTAAAAATGTCTCTAGAAACCGAGCCTTATTCAAGGAATACTGGGGTAATGCGCTGTTGATGATTTTCACCTCTAGTTTGGTGCTAATTGTCTTAGTGATGCTTATAGCGCCAGCTATTTTACCTGAAGAAACCTCGCCCCTGCTAATATTTTTCGTATTTTTGTCTGACTTACTCTTTTTGAAAATTTTATCCACCGCTGGTCAGGCATTTATCGCAGTCAGTAAGCTTAAGCACACCGCTCAGATTCATTTTTTACTTAGTCTAAAAAATTTAGTGGCAACACTTTGTTTTGTCAGCTTCTTTCAGACATCAGATATTGTAGTTTGGGGAGCTTTATATATGGCTAGTACAGCAATAACAGCTGGGATTGGATTTTTGATGGTACATCGGATGTTAGGAACTCCTAAATTGGCAATATCAAAGATCAAGCCGGAGATGCTTCAGGGATTCTACTTTTCTGTCAACCTTTGTGCTGAAACGGTTAACAACAATGTAGATAAAACCATGCTGGCGCGTCTTTCTACATTACAATCTACAGGTATATATGCTGCTGCATACCGTTTAATTGATGTAGCATTTGTCCCTGTACAATCTCTGTTAGCGGCTTCCTATGCCAAGTTTTTTCAGCACGGAGCCGCTGGCATCCGGGGAAGTCTCAATCTGGCCAAGCGTCTATCACCAATTGCTGGTATGTACGGAATAGCTGCTGGTATCGGGTTGTTTATCTCGGCTCCAATGGTACCCTATATTATAGGTGAAGACTATAGTGAGGTAGTAAATGCCTTACGTTGGTTAGCGCCGATACCGTTTTTCAAAGCCATGCAGTTTTTTGCGGCGGACACCCTGACTGGTGCTGGATTTCAAGGGTTGCGTAGTAGCATACAAGTAACGGCAGCTCTGTTGAACTTTTCGTTAAACCTTTGGTTAATTCCTCTATATTCATGGAAGGGAGCTGCCTGGTCAAGTTTAACCTCAGATTCGTTGAGGATGCTGAGCTTATGGCTATTAGTGTTTGTCTTATATCGGCAAGAGGTGACCAGAAGCAAGCGCCTTCAAGAATCGGAACATTAATCTTTATCCCCTTTGTCTAAGAGGGATGCAATATAAGATTGTTGGGTAATTGGTCATGGGTAATTGGTCATGGGTAATTGGTCATGGGTAATCGGATCACCATTACCCATGACCTTGGCTGATTTTTAGAAAAAATTTGCTGTTACTTAGGATGACATTTAACTTTCTTTAATAAAGCTTTACATAATTTTTCCGGATATTCTCTTAGAATCAACTAGAGCTAGCAATAAGTCTCTGGCAAAGCCAATCAGCACGTTGGCTTGCTTTTAATCTAGTACCTCGGACTTCTAACTAAAGTCTGGGAAAATGCTATTGCTCGTGCTTTTGGCAACGCTCCTAAGCAATCAAAGATAGCCAGTGATAAACTATAGCGCCCTACCAAAATATCCGGGAATGTGAGAGCCCTGTGTCTTTAGACCGGGGATGAAACAGACGCGACGGGGTTTAGCCCGCCGTATCAGTCTTTATAAGTTATAATACAAGGTAAGGAGGTGACAGTAACATGTATAAAACAATTCCAATAAGAGCCACATTTTCAGATGAAGAAAATGCTTTTTGGCTATTTCAATGCGAGCAAGCGAATAGCCTATGGAATTGTGCTATTTATTACTCCAAACACAAACATTATAGTTGGCTGGAACAACAATCAGAAGCCTTTACAACCTACTGGCGTGGCGATGAATTGCGATATGGCTGGAAGACCTATAAGTGTACTGTGAAGTATGCTGAACTCTGCAAAAGCCTTAAAGACAACCCTCATTACAAGGCGATGGCTGCCCAGTCAGCCCAGCAAACACTCAAAACCGTGGCTGAATCAATTGCCAGTTATAATCAGCTGGTTGGGCTTTATTATAAAGGCCAGGTAGATAGACCAAAGCTTCTTAGATACCGTAAGAAAGGGGGTAAGACGGCTGTTACTTTCCCCCGACAGGCTTTCACCTATAAAAAAGGTTTGTTTTACCCGTCTATCAGCAAGGAAAGCAAACCTGAATTGCTCACTGAAATTGCCTTAGAACCGCCCGATTTTATAGATACAGATTGGGTAAAAGAGGTGACAGTTCGCCCGTATTTGGGAGAGCTTTGGATCGACTGGGTCATTGATGATGGAAAACAACCAGTAGACCTTAACCCAAACCTTGATTACTCTCAAGCATGGAGTTTTGATCATGGCGGCGATAATTGGTTAACCGGGGCTTCGACTCATGGAAAAAGCCTGATTATTGATGGCCGGAAGCTCAAATCCCTAAATCAAGGTTATGCCAGATTAGTTGCTAAGTATAAAGCTGGGAAGCCTGAATTTTACTGGGATGCAAACCTGGATCGCTTTCAAAGAAAGCGAAATAACCAGATGCGGGATGGGATCAATAAGGCAGCTAGATTTATCATTAATCGGTGTCTAAACGATCGCGTTGGAAACCTGATTATTGGATGGAACGAGCGCCAAAAAGATTCATCCAATATGGGAAAGCGGGGAAATCAAAATTTTGTCGTAATTCCCACAAAAAGGCTGATCGAAAGACTAAAGCAACTTTGTCCCGAGTACGGAATTAAACTAACAGTTACCGAAGAAGCATACACAAGCAAAGCGTCTTACCTAGACGACGACAGCCTCCCAAGCCATGGTGAAAAACCCAAAGGATGGAAACCGTCGGGGAAAAGGGTGAGACGTGGATTGTACAAAACTTCTTTTGGGTACCTGATCAATGCTGATTGCAATGGTGCAGCCAACATTGCCAGGAAAGTAGCCAGACAGTTGAGTCTTGACTTGACCAAGCTGGGTAGGGGAGCCTTGACACTCCCGCACCGGTACGACATTTTCAAATCCTTGAATAGATCATATCGGACAAGAAGCGAAAAGGCACGGTTTCAACCTGCCTTGTAGCAACCTTGTAGAATCCCCTCTCTTTTAAGGAGGGGAGATGTCAATATGGCAGGTAGGAGTTAGGTAAATACTTAGTTTACAAGAGTTTGCGTACTCCTGTTTATCAAGTAGTTCGTCCAGTGACTCTACAGTATTTATAGTGTATGACTAGCATCACCAAAATTTATCAATTGCAACCCCTGACTACTATATTGCTCCGATTAATACAAAGGGGTATATTACCGACGGAGTTCCGATTCATATCTTTTCAAAATCTGAACTATTCAAAGGGTTTGATATTGCTTAAAAAAGCTGTATTTAACTAGTGATTTAAATATAGATGATCACTATAAAGTGGTAAAATTTAATACTTATTGTATAACTAATATTTAAAATATAGTAAAATAATACATTTTAAATATACCTAATTTATGGAACATATAGGTTATTGGATAATGATAATTCAGTGCTGATAATGATTATGACTAATTCTATAGCAGTAAACAACTGAGAGGAAAATTAGCGCTATTATGAAGATTACATTAGTATGCCATGATATTCCCTATCCGCCCATCCATGGGGCGCGATTAGACATGTGGCGAAGGATAAAAGCTTTCTCTAATTTAGGCACTGAACTACAAGTTATATGCTGGTGTAGCCATACGCCAAAACCAGAGGAAGTCCTGGAAATTAGGAAGTATGCCAAGCAAGTTTTTTTGATAAAGTTTCCAAAGACACTCGGCTCTTTTATTCGGCGGATAATTGACTTACTCAAGTATCCTCTGGAAGTGACATCTAGAATTGTTAGAGGTAAAGAATTCAAGCTATTACTCTCTGATGTAGCTGCGTTTAATCCTGATGTCATCTTCCTAGATGGTATTCACGGTGGAGAAGTAGCAATTCAGTTAAGTCAACACTTGAATCGGCTGCTGGTTATTCGCTCTCACAATATTGAGCATTTGTACTATAAGCGAAAACTGGCTTCTGCCAAAGGGTTAAACAAACTCAAACGATATTTATCACTGTCTAACTTAGCAAAGTATGAAATCAATTTACTAAAAAAGAGTACTTTATTTTACGATATATCCCTAGATGATCTAAATTTTTGGAGAAGTCAAGGATTGACCAATGGTCGCTACTTACCTCCTCTGATTGAGTTTCCTGAAGAGAATAAGGAAGCGATACCTATAAATAAATTAAGCCCCAATCCTGTCTATGATATCGTTTTTTTGGGTAACCTTTTTTCGGACAACAATGTAGCAGGAATAATCTGGTTTATTACCCAAGTTATGCCTATAATACGTTTGGCGTTACCAACATTTACTGTTTTAATAGCGGGTTCAAATCCTGTCCAGCACGTTAGACAGCTATGTGAGGAAACTGCAGAAGTTGATCTGAAAATAAATCCAGTGTCTTCTACAGAAGTATACAAGTCGGGACGGGTTCTCATTAATCCAGTTTCAGCTGGGAGTGGCGTTAGTATAAAGTCCCTAGAAATGCTGGTTTCTGGTAGACCGATTGTGTCTACACCACAGGGAATAGCAGGTCTACCAGAACAGGTTCATCACTACTTTAAAATTGCTGTAGATAAGTCATGCTTTGCAGAAGCAATTATCCGATTTTTGTCCGAGCCTTTCAGGGAGAATGTTAATCCAGGTGTGCTTGAGGACTTGTTTGGTTATAAAGCAATAGAAGGCGTTATTTCAGAACTAGATTCTCGGGTTTCACTTTCAAAGTCTAACCAGTTAGCTCGATCTAAATCTTAATATAGAAATTTTCAATAGGGTAATGTACTAAGCCCTTGGGGTTAATGGGATTAGGCAGTAGGCAGTAGGGGTGGCAAAAATTGACTGTACCTCATAACTAGGATAAACGCTATATCGCTAACTAAATATTGATAGTTTTTATACTATTTTTTATGTTTAGTGGTGAGTAAATTTGAGTTGGCATTTTAGTTAGCATACTTCAGCATGATTTCGATGTTTATATAAAAAACAACTAAATCATTCATTGATTGAGTAAAAATAAAAATATTAACTGTAAATTCAGATATAAATAAATATAAATGAGGAAACAACGTTTAATTACTAATACCAGCTACTATCTTACCTCGTGGTTTTTGAATCACTGGCAAGTTGGCAAACGCCCAATTTTGATTTTAGGTCATGGTCGCAGCGGTACAAGTTGGGTCGGTAAAACATTGTCCACCGCAAATCGTGCTATATACTACTATGAGCCATGTAATCCAGAGATTACTGGAAAAGGCAACATGGATACATGGTTCCGATATACACGACCTGGTGAGCAAGATGAGTTGCTTGAAAATGCTTTTGATAATGTCTTCAAAGGTCTACCTTTTGGAGGTGGTTGGTACCGAGGTTTCTGGGCTAGAGCACTGCCTAATTATCAAATTATCGTGAAAGATGTGGCATCTCTGATGTCCATAGAGTGGGTTTTCAAGCGCTACAATCCAAAACTATTGGTAATTGTTCGACATCCTTGCCCCACCATATTATCAGAAATTAACAAAGAAACTCCTGCTGAGCTTTCCCGAGATACTCTATTACATCAATCTAGCTTATTTCAAGATCATCTCGAACCCTACCGCTCAGTGATAGAGCAAGCAAAAACGCCAATAGAAATCTTTGCAGCTATCTGGGCAGCAAGACATCGTGTTGTAGCCGATGCATTGTCTCGAAATCCTGAATGGTTATTGGTCTTTTATGAGGAGTTATGCTTAGACCCTATTAGTAAGTTTAAAGAGCTATTTGAGCAGTTTGAATTGCCATGGAATAGGCGGGTAGAAAACCATGTACTCCAGAGTTCAACTAACAATATACCCGGTCGTTATTCCAAGGTACGTATAAGCACCCAACAAATAAATAAATGGAAACAAACGATGAAAAAATCTGAAGTCGAGGTTGTGCGTAATTATGTTAAATTATTCGATTTACCATTTTATCAGTCTGATCAATTCTGGTCACTAGAAACCTGAGATAGTTTACGTTTTTTTAAAGCTATGAAGTAGTTGGCGGCAGACACATTGACTGGTAAGGAATTTTAAGGTTTAGGTAGTAGCATGGAACTAACGGCAGCTCTAAAGTTAACCAAAGCTTAATGGAGTAGGTGCAATATGAAAATTATTGCTCAAGCAGCCTTTAAAGATCGTGACAAAAACCCTTATAGCTGTCTAGTTTAGAGCTACCTAGCTACTTTGGGGGTTGATGTCAATTTCTGCTATTTTGTCACCCTCTCAGGGATAAATCACTGAAATAATGAAAGCTAGATATATTAGGTGATGATTCCTAGGAGTCAAAACAAGTTAATGATTGGACGACGTGAATTATTACTGGGTTTAGGTAGCTTAGCCAGTGTCGGCCCTCTGACAAGGTGCCAATCTATGATACATAGTCACCAAATTCAAGCTATTGATGACCCGAAGCGAGACTTTGCAGTAGCTCAGGGAGCTTCTTTAAAAGAGCGTGCAGCAGCAAAAGGATTAATTTATGGAGCCGAGAGTCGATTCCGAGACCTATCCTCAGACCCAGCCTTAGCCACCCGCTTTGCTCAAGAGTGTGCCATGCTGGTTCCCGGATGGGGACTAAAGTGGTTTGTTTCTACTCCTTCTTCCCCTCCCCTGTGCCCTCAGCCCCATCAGTTTGACTTTACGGCTGGGGATTGGATGGCAGACTTTGCCCAGACTCATCGATTGCTGTTTCGGGGACATACCCTTGTTTGGCACATCTCATTACCCCCTTGGTTTGAGGAGACAGTAAACCGCCAAAATGCCCTTTCGTTTTTGCTTAGACATATTAAAACAGTGGCTGGGCGTTATGCTGGACAAATGCACTCCTGGGATGTGGTGAATGAAGCGATCGCTACCTTCCAAGGACGGGCAGATGGTTTACGCAAAACGCCATGGTTAAAATTTTTAGGTCCAGAATACATTGACCTAGCCTTTCGCATTGCAGCTGTTGCTGACCCCAAGGCAATGTTACTCTACAACGAGTATGGACTGAGTTATGATTCGAGTGATGAGCAAGCCAAGCGTAGGGCTGTCTTGAAGCTACTAGAGGGGTTGAAGTCCCAGGGAACCCCCTGTCATGCCCTGGGAATCCAGGCTCACTTGCGAGGGAACAAACGGATTAACCCCCACAGCCTGCGGAAGTTTCTCCGGGATGTGGCGAGTATGGGTTTTAAAATATTGATTACTGAACTAGATGTCAGAGATGACAAGTTACCAAAGGATGTGATGGTACGCGATCGCATGGTCGCTCAAGCTTATGAAGATTATCTGTCTGTGGTACTTGATGAGCCAGCAGTGATTGCAGTAGTGACCTGGGGATTTAGCGATCGCTACACATACTTAACTAGCTTCCATCCCCGGTCAGATGGTGCGCCAGTGCGACCACTACCTCTCGATGCAGATTTCAAGCCCAAGTTAGCCTGGAATGCGATCGCTCGTGCTTTTGATAATGCTCCTAAGCGTTGAATCATTAGACCTTTGGGAAAATTAACTTTCAGCTGAAATCTCAAAATGGTTAATGCTTCATTTTCACGCCTATGTATATATATAGGTTTATATATAGCAGTTCTCAATTGGGTGAGGTAGATAGTCCTGGGTTAATGACAGTCGTGAGTCCGGATCCAGTGCGGTCATGGCGCATGGGTCTGTGTGCGGAACTTGCGTCCGCACCTGTCAGCCATGCAAAGCGCGAGTGGGGGAAACCACGGCAAAGCGCGAGTGGGGGGAACCACGGCAAAGCGCGAGTGGGGGGAACCACGGCAAAGCGCGAGTGGGGGGAACCACGGCAAAGCGCGAGTGGGGGGAACCACGGCAAAGCGCGAGTGGGGGGAACCCCCAAGACCGCACTGCCTTCCCAAGACCCCGCTGTATCGCTCTCCAGCCCCGTGGGAACCCCAGCAGGTCGGCGCTGCCTCCCGCATGAAAGCACTGGCTGCCTTTGACCGTAATGGTGCGTTTGACCCGTAATTAAATTTGCCACGGGTCGCACCTCTGCATCGCTTTACTAACGACGTTGTTTTGCTTGGTCAAAGGCTTCACAAAGTTCCTCGAAAGAACAACCCAGCATTGCAATCAGGAGCCTGACGTGCTTTAAGCGTGGTAACGACGTTGTTTTGCTTGGTCAAAGGCTTCACAAAGTTCCTCGAAAGAACAACCCAGTATTTCAATCAGGAGCCTGACGTGCTTTAAGCGTGGTTCGGCTTTGCCATTTTCCCAGTCACTAATCGTCGTAATGCTGACACCAACAGCAACGGCTAATTTCATTTGAGTCAGATTGACGTGTTCCCTGAGTTTTACCAGGGTAAGAGGTTGATCTTCTTGGCTTTTCATAATAAATTGTTATTGTTCAAGAAAACTTGAACGGTTTGCTTAAATAGGGCTTGCGGATGAACTCTACATGTAGTGTTATAGTTACCCTCTAAAAGCTACATGTCGTGTGTCGATGGCTAAATTGCGTAAGCCCTAATTAAAATAGGGCAGTTAACTTTGTTTTCTGCCCTTTTCTTGAATGCCCTTCAGCAGCAAGCAGTTTGGCGACCTCACACAGGGTCATTGGCTAGTTCAGTAAAATACCTTACCACTAACCATACCGTAGATAAATTTTCTGTAAAATGTTTGCACCAAACAGCTAATATTCCCAAAGCTATGCCAAGCTAGAGGCAAATCATCGCTCAATCGAAAGCAAGCCGCTTCAACACCAGCAGACTTACCTGATCAGGGGAATCTAACCCGCAACTAATCACGGTGACATTTCCCAAACCTCTCGTTTCGAGTAGGTGTAGGCTTCTCGCCAACCCCAGCCATTGCTATTTCCTTGCGGAAACGCTTCCGTGTTCGGGTATAAGGCAAGCTTTAGTTATGACGGGATGCCCCAGCCAAATTTCTGATTTTGATTGCTCTATCCACAGGAGGTTTGATGTCTACTGTCGTTAACCGGTGCATTTTCGGCTTTGGTCATCAACTTTAATAGACTTTAATTCACCATTACTTGCTCGTCTATTATAACTGATTAGACAAAAAGTGAGAAGAATTAGACAAAAAATAAGCAGAACTGTCACGCTGCGTTCAATTTCACGCATATTTTAGTACATTTGTCCTAAAATACCCTGTCATTAATCCTGCCGAATGAGGGGCTGTTTGCCCAAGAAAGCCTCCGCACCTGGTAAGACCCATCTCACGAGCATCCCAACGTGTAAAGATGGTCGGGTGATGGTAGCGGAAGGTAATTTGGCCTGAAATTCAAGTGTCTCAAAGAAAACCTATGTTGAATTATAGAGAAAAGCTAAATCCCTGGATCATTGTCCTTCTGCAACCCAAGCTCAGCAATATCACCGTTGGCCGATTCCGACAGCGCGGCAATGCTGAAGAACATCTACGGGTTTTAAAGCAGATGATGCCTGAGGCAAAATTTTCCATTATGTTTGATGTGGAGACTATTAGGGAGGATTTTGTTAACTAGTTGCTAAAGTAAGTCATTAGTCATTACTCATCTGTCATCAGTAACTACCGTTACTAATCTGTGTTCTTCACTAAGGACTTATAGAACCAGGGGTGAAAATCATGGCTCTACTCTTTGTAAGGTATAAGCTAAACGTTAATTTTCCCAGAGTTCTAATCACTAATGACTAATGACTTTTTTAGTAGGATTAGTTAACTGTTTAAGTCAAACCCCTAAAAGAAATTCGGCTGATGGCGAATTAGGTTGAGAAATTCCTCACGATTTTTTTGATCCTCTTGAAAAATCCCGACCATCGCACTGGTGCTAGTCCAAGAACCTGGTTTTTGCACACCCCGCATCACCATGGACATATGGGTAGCTTCCATCACCACAGCCACACCCTTGGGATCTAGGACAGCTTGAATGGCTTCGGCAATCTGGCGAGTCAGCCGTTCCTGGACTTGCAGTCGCCGTGCATACATCTCGACCACACGGGCTATTTTACTGAGTCCTACCACTTTTTGGTTAGGGATATAGGCGACGTGAGCCTTACCCATAAATGGCAACATATGGTGTTCACAGAGGCTAAAGAAATTGATATCCCGCACGAGTACCATTTCATTATGACCTTCGTCAAAAATTGCCCCGTTGACTATTGCCTCTAAAGACTGATTGTAACCACTAGTCAAAAATCGCATTGCCTCGGCTACCCGCTTAGGGGTTTTAAGCAGTCCCTCTCGTTGCGGGTCTTCACCAACACTCAATAGGATAGTGGTGACAGCGTTGATCATCTCCTGGTTCAGTTCTTCCAAAGGAGGTTGTAAATTGGGCTGGTGACCATTCTGGGTATTGCGCTCAGGACGGGTCTCTACCTGATGTTTCTCATTACCATTGATACTTTTAGCAGTTGAAACAGATTCAACACGGTTGAAACCATTGGAAGAAGCAATAGTCATGATTAATCTGATTAGATTGTAAACAAAAATGAACTTGATATTGCCAGACCATAGGGACAGGTTAAATTGACACAGCAATAACCTTTCAGTGAACCAAAAGTGTGCTATTATTTTTAGCTATACCCTAAAGAATCCCGGCACTGGGCATCAGAGTCAACGACTCGATGACAGCCTGTTGTGGTAGCTGGACGGTGTGCAAAATTGACTGGGCAACAATTTCTGGGGTCAACATCCCTGACCGATTTAATTGCACCTGAACTGTATCTGTATCCCATAAAGGGGTATTGACTGCACCTGGACAAATGCTTACTACCCGGATACCATTGCGGCTTTCCTCTGCTGCTAGAGTCTTGGAGAGGGCAATCATACCTGCCTTAGTAACGCTGTAAGCCCCCCATTTAGGCAAGGGTTGCTTAGCAGCAACTGATGCCACGTTAACGATCGTGCCTCGGTGTTGGGCACGCATAGCAGGCAAAACCCCCTGGATGCACTGAAACACACTGGTCAGATTAAGGTCAATTAAGCGCTGCCAATCTGATAGCGGTGTCTCACTGAGATATCTAGTGTAAGCCATTCCCGCATTATTGACGAGAATAGTGATCGGAGCAAAATCTGCTGTAATTTCTTCTATCCAAGATCTAACCTGCTCCAGCTCAGCTAAATCAAATGGATAAGCCTTAGCTTGCACTCCAGCTGCCCTAGCAGCAGCAGCAACCATCTCTAAGTTGTTCCGGGAACGGCTAACTAAGGCTACACTGATTCCTGCCTTAGCAAAGGCTAAAGCTGTTTCCTTGCCAATACCACTGCTCGCTCCAGTAATTATGGCGCGTCGCTCAACAGTCGATATCATCAAATTTTACAAGATTTTGTTACAAATGCTTCTCTACGGTCTGGATAAAACTCAGGATTGCTCGGAAGCAAATACCCACATAACGCAGTTATTTGGTTGAAATCTGCTAGCTTCAAATCTGCTACGTCAGCTACCAGGTCACCAGAGGTGGACGCAGTCGAATTAAGCTTAGGTTTAGTAAGTTGGTTTGGCACCGAGATTATAGATACTCCCTTAGGGCAGTTAATCTCTAAAGGCACAGCTAGGTTTTCGGTGTCTCCGAAATTGTTTAGCAAACTGACTAACTACCTTAGAATATTGTGAACATTTGTTAATTATATCATCATTGGCAGAGTATTCAGCTACCAAGTCGGCTGTCAATAATCAACTTTGAGGATAAAAAAATGGGGATACGGTAATGGGTAATTGACATACCAACCATTACATCCGACAAAATGCAGAACATGATAAGCTCAATCCCCCAAAGGATGAAACCATTGCTATATTATATAGCGCTATATAACGTTTAACCCCTTAGTTGGTAGCCGTAATTGCTAACAAACCTAAATATACTTGAGATCAGTCCACTTGAGATCACTCCTTAGCTGAACCGCGAGAAGCCCCGCACTTTACTTTCTGAAAGTAAGTGTCGTATGGGAAGCACGGGGCAAGGGTCGGAACGTGCCAATGCCAATGTGATAAGCGTGGACATTGGTGGCAAAACAAATTAAGAGCTAATCGCCACTTGTCAACTTAACCTTGAAAACCACCGAATATAAGGTTCCATCCAGAAAAAAAACTTGATAGTTTGAGTTATCTGTGGGTGGGTAAAATTCCATAGGTGCCCAAATCGTATCAAGAATTAAATCCGCCACGGGTCGCACCTGCACTAACTTCCAGCAACGCCTTGGATCCGTGGCAGATATCCCTGTGACCCCTTTACCTGTTCACTCTTTCAAGACTAACTTTCTACAAAAATCCCCATATTTCGGAACTTCTGATAGCGCAAATCCCGGCGCTGTTGAGGGGTTAATTGAGTTAGTTCTGCTAGGTTTTCCAATAGAGCATCTTTGAGGATAGAGGCGGCTGCCAAGGGATCCCCATGAGCTCCCCCGATGGGTTCCGATAAAACTTTGTCAATAATCCCTAATTCCTTGAGGTCCCAAGCAGTAATCTTTAACGCTGCTGCTGCCTGTTGTCCTTGGCTAGCATCTTTCCAAAGGATGGCGGCACAAGCTTCTGGGCTAGCTACGGTGTAGACAGCGTTTTCAAACATCAAAACCCGATCACCAACACCAATTCCCAAAGCACCGCCGGAACCCCCTTCACCAATAACTGTACACATAATGGGGACATCAAGACGAAACATTTCTCGGAGGTTATAAGCGATCGCTTCTCCTTGTCCGAGTTCTTCCGCCTTTACACCAGCCCAAGCACCAGGGGTATCAATAAAGGTCAAAATTGGCATATCAAAGCGATTAGCGTGTTCCATCAGCCGCATGGCTTTACGGTAGCCTCCAGGCGCAGCCATGCCAAAGTTGCGAGCTACATTATCTTTAGTATCCCGACCTTTTTGATGTCCTAATATTACCACAGCACGACCCGCCAAAGAGCCAATCCCCCCCACCAAGGCTGGGTCATCATAACCACCGCGATCGCCATGCAACTCAAACCACTCATCAGTGATTGCCTGAATATAATCGAGGGTACTTGGACGCCTAGGGTGACGAGCTAGCTGTAGCCGTTGCCCTGGTGATAAACTATTAAAAATTTCCTGACGCAGTTGGATTGCTCTTGTCTCCAGTTGGCGGATTTGGTCAGAAACATCAACATTGTTTTCCTCTGCGAGTTCCCGAATTTGCTTAATTCGTTTTTCCAGCTCAACCAGTGGCTTTTCAAAGTCGAGACTAAAGGTTCTGTTTTTTGCTGGTGACATAGTTACTGGTCATTAGTCAATGGTCAGTGGGTTTCTGTGTAAGATTACAGGCCATAACTCCAGATTAGCAAACCCATCAAAAATAGATTGGAATCCCACGCTTCTCTTATATCATCTGGTAGCATTAAAATTTTTGACAACTTAACATTTTCCTCAATCATTTGCCTGAATTGACCCTCTGCCCATCTTCCCATCTCCCCATCACTGTTTACAATTGACGATGTAAACTGTAACGATAGGATTACTAGGCATTATTACTAGGCGTAGGGCTAGTCTCGTGCGGGCTTGGCTTAATCCCCAAATCTAGACATAGTGTAATTGCTATTGACCTGAAACTTTGCCAGATTGGTGAATTACTACGGAAAATATAGATCTGAATAAAAGA
>NZ_JAAHHS010000539.1 GCF_010692395.1 Moorena sp. SIO3H5 | reverse complement strand
TCCATAGCACTGGGGTCTTGGGGGATGCCACCCCGTCCGGTAATATAAAAACTACTGGTGGCAGTCCAACGGCAACCTTTAGCGATTTCTTGAGTGCGATCGCGCAGTTCTGTGGGTAATTCAATTAAGCCGTTAGCGGTATCGGTGTCAGAATTGTTAGTGATCTCCCCATCTACCCCAAACTCAGAACTAGCAGTAATGGCACTATCAGGAGATACAAATAACCCTTCGGTAGTAATGGCAATATTTCCACCATTGCCTAGATTAGCATTGGCTTGGATCACGCTACTTTCGATCAGAGTCACTACATCGGACTTAATGGTAATATTACCGCCATCGCCATCGTTCTCAGCTTCTGTGGTAATGGTGCTGCCATTGCGTAATAGTAAACCGTTTTTGATATCGAGGTTAATATTGCCTTTTTTCCCAGAGAAGGTGGAGGCGCTGATACTAGCGCCATAATTGAGGTTGATGGTATCAGCCTTGATAAATAATTCTCCCCCATCACCAAATCCTCGATTTCTGACCCTAATTTGGGCATCTTGGGTATCGGGATCTCCTGAGATAGTTAACTCAGAAGTGTTAATTGTGATGTTGCCAGCATTGGCAGTGGGGATGGGGTCTAGTCCAAATAGTCTTTGGAAGAAAACAGGAGGACGTGTTATGGTACTCGAAATCTGAGTGGAGGTAAAAGGAGTTGGCAGGGTATCGAGTAAAGTTATAGACTCCGAAGCATTGATGGTAACAATACCAGCATTACCTTTACCAAAAGCAGAAGCACCAATTATTCCACCATCGGCGAGCAGCAATCTCGTTGTATTTATCTCCACACTACCCCCATCACCTTCACCAAAAGAGGCAGCACTAACTAAGCCTTGGTCGTTGATACCTGAAATTAAACCTACTATCTCAATGGATTCCGTCGCATTGATACTTATATTACCACCATTACCTTTACCGGCAGTAAATGTTAGAATGTTTGCTACAACTACTCTCAGTTGATTGGTGGAAATGGTAATATCTCCTGCTGTTGCTTCGCTGAAGGTCAAAGAATTTACATCACTAGTGAAATCACTTTGATTGTCACGGTTCAAAGCGCCCAAACCAATTATATTGACCGATTCAGAAGCAACAATGTTGATATTCCCTGGGTCACCTGACCCAAAAGCATTGGTCAGTACATGTGCTCCCCCAAAGACATTTAAATTTTTGGTAATAATGTCTATATATCCCCCCTCACCACTGGATATCGAGAGGTTAGCCACAAAGGTATTGAAACTGCCGTTGGCATCATTCTCTCCGATAGTTACAGTTTCGGTACCATCAAGTATGGTATTGCCAGCATTTTGACTACCTTCATTCTGAGTCAGTACGATTGAGTTATCTCCTACTGTAATCGTTGCTCCCCTGATTCGGATCGAGCCAGCCGTGTCGCCACTGGTATCAAGGAGGGCGCTTTCAGTTAATTGAATATTCCCTAAGTTTGAGACTTGACTCAAGTCCAGATCCCAGACCGATCCTACTGGTGTTAACTCCACCATCGAAGTAGAATTGTTGCTACCTACTGCGGCGATTTCGATTTGTCCCCCTTCTGCGGAAAGCAAACCACCCCTGAGGCTAATGTCTCCTCCTACCAAGGCTAAGGTATTCCCCGGTTGAACCTGTAATTGCGACCCCAGATTACTGCGATCGAAAGGAGCGAAAATACTGCCATTGAGGGTATGTCCTGGACCAGTTACTGTAATATTTCCGGGATTTGTTCCCATCTGTAAACCAGGAGTAATATTAATCGTTAATAATGGCGCTTGGTTTGGTTCAGTAGCACTAAATTCAATCCCATTTCCAAACACTACACTCTCGGCAGTGCTCGCAAAAAATGAACCACCTATATTCAACGAAGCATTTTGCCCAAAGATAATTCCCGCTGGATTAATCAGAAATAAATTAGCGTTACCATTAGCACGAATCAAGCCGTCAATGTTAGAAATATTCCCTCCGGTGACACGGCTAAAGATATTGGCAATATCCGCCGCATTGTTAAAGAAGGCTGACCCGTTGCTAGGTACGGAAAATTCTGAGAAGCTATGAAATAGATGATCGGAAGTGCGTACCCCAGATTCAATATCGAAATTCACCCCATCATCACTAGTGACGGTAGTGGATAAAGTGCCATCACTGCTGATTTGGGCGGTGGCGATGTTGGGGATGAGGACAGTGGAGAGTAAAAGATGGCTGAGTAAATAGCATCGCTGAATGGTTTGGTTCATCAACTTGACCCTGGTCGCTGATGTAATTTTGGTTTGAGTGGGATATAGTTATTTTTCCCATCACCGATGGTCTTCCTCACAAATCAAACTCACTACAGGGAGTCAGCTGTCAGCTAAAGTAGGGTGGGCAAAGTAGTCGCTCTCATTAATCATTATTGGAACCAAACTGTCGCAAGCCCACCCTACAATCTAATCTGTTTTTCCCCACCCTACAATCTAATCCTCTTTAATCGCACAAGTTGCTCGTAGAAAATCGAGCGCCTGGTTGGAGTTAACAACAGCGACTAATTCCACATTACCTTGCTCATTAATAATCCAAGCATTAGCTTCCACTATCGGTGCTTTGGTATTAGTTTCTGGTTTACTATCAAATGCTTCGGGTATGGCGCGCACTATGGATAGATCCGATATATCCCGCACATCCGATAAAATTTGGCCACCGGGCACCATAGCACTGGGGTCTTGGGGTATGCCACCCCGTCCGGTAATATAAAAACTACTGCTAGCAGTCCAACGGCAACCTTTAGCAATTTGTTGAGTGCGATCGCGCAGTTCTGTCGGTAGTTGAATTAAGCCGTTAGCCGGATCGGAGTCAGGATTGTTAATGCTGATCACCCCATCTACCCCAAACTCAGAACTAGCAGTAATGGCACTATCAGGAAACACAAATAAGCCTTGGGTAGTAATGGAAATATTTCCCCCATTTCCTTGATTAGCATCGGTTTGGATCAAGCTGCCTTCCATCAGAGTCACTAAATTCGAGTTAATGGTAATGTTGCCAGCATTGCCATTGTTCTCAGCTTCTCCATCAGTGTCAGCTTCGGCAGTGATGGTGCTGCCATTACGCAATAGTAAACCGTTTGTGATATCCAGGGTAATATCGCCTCCTTTTCCAGAGAAGGTGGAAGAGGTGATACTAGCACCATAATTAAGGTTGATGGTATCAGCCTTGATAAATAATTCTCCCCCATCACCAATTCCTTGATTTCTGACCCTAATTTCGGCATCTTGGCCATCGGGATCCCCTGAGATAGTTAACTCGGAAGTGTTAATCCTGATTTGGCCAGCATCAGCAGTGGGGATGGGGTCTAGTCCAAATAGTCTTTGGAATAGAAGACCAGGAAGTGCTACCCTACTCGAAATATTACTAGATATACCAGGAGTTGGCAGGGTATCGAGTAAGGTTATAGACTCCGAAGCATTTATGGTAACAGTACCAGCATTACCTTTACCAAAAGCAGAAGCACCAATTACTCCACCATCGGCGAGCCGCAATCTTGCGGTCTTTACCTCCACATTACCCCCATTACCTTCACCAAAAGAGGCAGCACTAACTACGGTATCGTCTTTGATACCTGAAAGTAAACCCACTAGATCAATAGATTCCCTAGCATTGAGGCTGATATTACCCCCCTTACCTTCACCGACAGTAAAACTAAAAATGTTTGCTAAAGCTAATTTCAAGTGATTGGTGGAGATGGTAATATTCCCTGCTGGGGCATCGCTGAAGGTCAAAGAATTTATATTACTATCATTCTCAAGAGTACTCGTAAAACCAATCATATCGACCGATTCAGAAGCTTCGATGTTGATATTCCCTGGGGTACCTGACCCAAAAGTGCTGGCTAATACATTTGCTCCTCCAAACAGGTTTAAATTTTTGGTAATAATCTCTATATCTCCCCCGTCACCACTGGATATAGAAAGGTTAGCCACAAAGGTATTGATACTGCCGTTAGCGTCATTCTCTCCGAGAATTACACTTTCGGTACCATGAATTATGGTATTGCCTGCCCTTTGAGTACCTTCATTCTGAGTCAGTACGATTGAGTTATCTCCTACTGTAATCGTTGCTCCCCTGATTCGGATCGAGCCAGCCGTGTCGCCACTGGTATCAAGGAGGGCGCTTTCAGTTAATTGAATATTCCC
>NZ_JAAHHS010000538.1 GCF_010692395.1 Moorena sp. SIO3H5 | reverse complement strand
ATTCGCCCCGATAGTGGGGGTAAGGGCGTTCATTGTGGGGGTAATGGCGTGATTCGCCAGATTCGTTTCCTAGAACCTATGACTGCAGGCATTCTATCTGGACGTCGAGTGGTGAAGCCTTTTGGCATAAATGGTGGTGAAGCCGGTGCTTTGGGAAAAAATTATGTGGAACGGAAGGATGGAACGCTTGAGGAGTTGGGTAGTACTGGGGTAGTGGAAATGAATACAGGTGATGTGTTTGTGATTGAGACCCCTGGAGGTGGGGGATATGGTTTGGATAGTGGTAATAGTGAATCCTAATCGGTAGGGGGGATACTCTTAAACCGGTATTAATCGTGACAAACCCGTATTAAACGGTCAAGGTGCAATTTATTGTTGCCTGAGTGAGGAGTGGTCATAGACAATTGGAGTTAAGTCTTCCACCCATCTTGTCTAGGCGTTCCTCAAATCCCGTTGAGGAGTTCCTTGAAAGCCTTAGTCAAGGTATGCTTAGAGTCAAGCCATCCAAGCTCGACTGCATCAAGCAGACTAAGTCCCATCCCTTTCAAAAAACGCGCGGTACGACGCAACAATACTGCCTGAACCTCGGTCTTGTTCATATACCGAGTTATTTCGAAGTCCGTACCGCGAGCAAGGATGTTCTTCGCAGCATTGCAATCAGCCTGTAACACGACCCCATCAAACCCGGTAAAATTGTCCCCAGTCCTTTTCCCCAACAGGGTTCCATTTCTGGAGTCAATTTGCGACGTGTAACTAGGCTGAACTTCTGTGACAACCGAGCCAGTCCAATCAGCCCATTTCTGCAAAGAATCTCGCATAACTCCTTTCATCCAACTATTGAGTTTGCGGGACACGGCCTTAGACTGGCGCTTATTTCGGATCGGTTGTGTTAAATCTTCCGCAAATACCTTTAAAGATTCCCCATTAAAAAGAGACTTAGAGGCTGCTCCTATTATCGCCGTCAGTTCTGATTGATTTTTTCTGTAACGGCGATTTTCGGTTTTTCTGGTCAGATTATTTTCGAGTATTCGAGCCGACTTGGCCGGGTCTATTTTTTCTAGTTTTCTATGAAGTGCCCAAAGCTTACCCCTGTTCCGGTTCTTTGCACATATGCGCTCAGACTTTTTGGTGGCTACTTTTCCTAGTTCCTCCCCGTAAGCCTGACCCTCTGAGTCATAGAAAGCCTCAGTGTAACCCTTGTCTACTCCGACACTCCGACGTTCAGTTGGAATCCCGACTGTTCCATAGTCTACCAAAAAGTGAATTTCAAATCTTTGCAGGAGTTGGTTGTGGATTAACCTTATTTGTCCTTTTATTTTTCGGTTAGATCTAACAACGATCCTATTTCTCTTCCCTCTCTTTAATCCAGCTAGTTCTAACTGATAAGTGTTACGGGAAATTCTTTGGCATTTGTACCCTCCTTGTTGATAGACTATCTGATTTTTGACCCAAGAATGTCCCCGCTGAAATTCCTTTCTGACAAATCTGTGTAAGAGGGAGTTATCCAGAAAAGCTACGGTCTTAAGTTGTTTGCAAAGCTCTTTCCGCTTCTTTTGGTCATCCTTTCCAGGGAACCTTTTGTAAACCTTTTTAATTACCGCTTCAGTGCAAGCAGCTTGGCTCGCTGTAATGGCCTTGGCTACATCACTGACCGTCCATTCCATCAATTTGGAAGGCAATCCCAGGGATTCGGGACTTCTAAAACTCCTGACTTCTGGGTATGCTTTTTTCCAGTCAAGTCCCCAATGGTTAATGCTTCCAAGTTTGTTGTAAGACTCAGAGCGAACCACACCAAGTTTTTTCATGGTAGACAGTAACTCAATCTCAACCGACTTTGCCATCCCCACTACAGGGACGATTTGAGTCGATATTTTCTTGGTTGCTCCTACTTTTTTTGGTATGGTCGCTTTCACTCTGTGTCCTATTCCAATTATACCATAGCGCTAGTGAGCGTTTTTGTCTGATTTGTAAGGTTAAATACCGTATCATCCCTATTTTTAGGGGTTTGGTTGCGAGGCGAATGGGATGGGCAGAGCCCATCCCATTGGTTTTTCCTTTGGGTTAAAAGTCTTAACGGTCGAGGAGGTTAATGGTTAGACCAGTAGCAGCACCTTTAACCGCATTATCTACCACGGAGCCATTATCAATGATCACGCCAGTGACAACACTAGCAGCAGCGCCAAACCCTGCATCTTGAGCTAGACTCCCAGCACTGTTACGGCGAGCTCTAGTTCTATTGCGCTTAGTAGCATTGACAGCAGCACCAGCGGCAGCGCCATTGGCACTATTACCAATCAATGAGCCGTTGTCAGTTAATTCTCCAACTACCGCACCAGCAGCAGCACCAATACCGATATCTCTTAATAAATCACCAGCAGCTGCCGGTGCAGCGGGTAGTAGTGTTGCGCCTACAAAACCGGTTGTGATCAGTCCTGGTAGTAGAGCACCGAAAATTCCTTTCATCTTTGTGTCCTCTAAATTGAGCAATCGAGCTACTGCTCTTAGGTTAGATCTGTCTCTCGGCAGATAACCTCTTCCATTAGAATTATTTGAACGCGCTCAATCAAGACAGTGAATCTGCCAAAGGTTCCTCAAGACCGCGCTGCATCGCCACCAAAAATTCCTAATAATTTCTTGCCTCTTGCCTCTTGCCTCTTGCCTTACTACGGAATAATTGCGAAGACCCTTGCTGGAAAACCAGAACCTTTCAGGGGTTTAGGAAAAGTTACGATTGCGATCGCACCATACTCCGGCACCTGATCCAAGTTAGTTAGCAACTCGATCTGATACTTGTCTTGGCTGAGAATATAATTTTCTAGGGAATAGTCCTCTTGGCTAGTGGCAATTCCAGGGTCAGTATCAGTTGGTTCATGACCGGAAGCAGTAATGTAGCGTTCTTCGTAGAGATATTTCAGTACTTCAGCACTCCAGCCAGGATAATGGGCAATACCATTAGCGTCAGCATTACGCATTTTGGTCATACTAGGCCAAGCCTTAGACCAATCCGTACGCATTGCTACAAATGCCCCTTCTGGCACCAAACCGTATTTCTGTTCCCAAGCTCGTACATCTTCCAGGGTAATTTGATAGTCGGGGTTCTGAGTCACCTTGTCGCTGACATCGATTACCACCAGGGGTAGCACCATTTCAGTAACCGGGATTTCATCCTGAAACCGTTTACCCCTGACGAAATGAGCTGGCGGATCAACGTGGGTACCCCACTGACCAGGAAGATTATAGCGCTGTACCAAAAATCCAGAGCCCTTGGTGCCAACCATCTCATCGTAGTGGTAGATTGTGGTGCGTTTTTCAGGATCAAAGCCTGGCCAGTGGGGAATCTGGGGATGAAAGGTATGGGTTAAATCCACAAACTCATGGGACTTTAGTTGTGCTAATGTATCCCAAAGGCTTGGGTAGTCAGCGGTTTGGGCAGTGCTCGGGTTTGCCAAACCGACTATGACAATCATGGTTAAGACCAACAAAGCTTTACGCAACATGGCTCTTTCCTAGAAAAAGTCTGAAATAAAGTATCAAGGATTCAGGATAAACCATCAAGGATCAAGGATTATAGCGCTACGCACAAGGCAAGAGGCAAGAGGCAAGAGGCAAGAGGCAAAAGTTGACCTGCATTAGCTTTTGAGCTTTTATCAATGTCAAACACCTTAATGCTTAGTGCTATAAGACACTTACGCACTTATCTACTCAATTCGACGTCAAACGCTTAGAAATCTGGTTAATTAACCCACTCACAATTGCCCCAGCCATCAGCACGCCAATGGCGGGAGTAAATACTGGTTCCCAAAGGCTGTACCATAGTTCCAGTCCCAAGGGAATACCAACCGAACGACCAACCAATGCGATCGCAAACCAAAGAAAGCTCAATAAGACTAGAAAAACATCGAGCATTAAAATTTGGTTAAGCCAACGGAGCAATTGCTCTTTCATCTTCAAAAATTTCTGGTAATTTAGTTTAATTGTAAACGTTATTAGTTTATTGTTGTGCAGTCATGCTGGTCAAGAGTGAAATAATCAAACTTAAAACCCACGAACCTATTGCTATCTACAATATCACCGATTACATCACCAAATTACTAGAGGTCACTGGGGTTAAAACGGTCATGCTTTAGTCTTTTCCAGACATACAACTACTGCGTTAGCCATTAATGAATATGAAGAACGATTACTCGAAGATATCAAAGTC
>NZ_JAAHHS010000537.1 GCF_010692395.1 Moorena sp. SIO3H5 | reverse complement strand
ATTTTGGATCCAAACTTTACTCCCGCCTCCCGACTCCCGACTCCCGACTCCCGACTCCCGACTCCCGACTCCCGACTCCCGACTCCCGACTCCCGACTCCCTACTCCCTACTCCCTATTCCCTATTTCCTATTCCCTGTTCCCTTTGCTATAGAGAGACTTATGTTAGCCACAGCTTACTTGGGACTAATCTTATGTATGTTCCTTACAGAAATAAAACGAAAAAAAACCGGTAAGTTGGATTTCCTGACCTTGGCTAACTTGATTTTCTTTCTTGTCTATGCTTTTCCAGGATTTGTCTTATCAGCTAACCTAGAGAATGCTAGGCATGAGTTGAACTGGGGAAATACCTTATACACTGACAACCCACAAACAGTTATTGGTATATTTGTGGGATACGTTCTGATTGTTATTGGTTTCTATTCTAAGTCTGCTGAAAAATTCGGGAAAACGATTACTATCAAGAGCTGTAGTGACAAGGTTGTGATTGTTTTTGCTCTTTTTCTGCTGCTATTCTCTTGTCTATCTATTCAAATCTATGGCTCTCAGTATGGTGGCGTTATGGTAGCCCTTGCTAAAAGTCACCTGATTCGCTCAACCACGGTTGAAAGTGGCAACCTGGTTTTTTTTAAGAATTTTATGTTCTTTTCATTCTTTGCTTCTTATTTATTGGCAGCCCTGGTATTTTTTAGCAACATAAAACAAGGTAAATTCATTCTATTTAGTTTGTTTTTACTATCTGTAGTCGCTTCTTGGATTTCAGCAACCTTAACAGCTGGGCGTATTCCTTTTGTCAGATACATTATCGGGTTTTATTTAGTTTATGTCCTTAAAACTGGCAAATTTTCCTTTACTTTTACCCTTACTTTTGTCTCTAGTGCTGCTCTGTTTCTGATTCACGGCAAAACCCTGTTTTTTAGCTTAAGCGCTTTGCCAGATGGCTATGTTGCTGTAGTGGAACGCTTTAGACAATCTCTGGACAGTGGTTCCAATGAAAGCTTTAGCATTATCGAACTAGTAGAGAACTTTGTCTTTCCAGTTCATTCCCTAGATGCAGCTTTTAATAATCATTATCCAATGCGGCTATTTCTGGATATCTACTATGGGGTGCTTTCCTTAATACCGGAGCGTCTTACTAATATGGAGTTCCCAGAAACCCTATCCTTTGAGAATACAGCAAATATCATCGGCTCCAATGAGTTTGCTATCCCACCAGGTATACTGGCCTTTGGTATCTATAGTATGTCTTGGATCGGACTAATTATCATATCGTTGAGTTTTGGTTGGATTGGTCGTTATCTACAAACTATTTTTAATAATCAGCTACATACAATATACTGGATGCCATTTGTTTATATTTTAACAGCTGTAACCTGGATAGATTTTATTACCTTTGGTGACCCAGAGGCTTACCTAATCGCTAATTTTTGGTTTTTTGCGGCTATGGGTCTATTACTATCTTTTGTTAGCAAAGTTTATTGGAAAAAAAACTATAGATTATGAAAATACTATACCTTACCACTGGAGTCTCTATAGGAGGTGCGGAGTTGATGTTATATCATCTCCTATCTAAGATCAACCGAAATCGCTTTAGTCCAGTGGTACTCTCTCTAATGGGGCGTGATACGGTAGGCGATCGCATTGAATCTTTGGGTATACCTGTTGAGCACATTGGTCTTGAACCAGGAAAGGTTCCAAGCCTGAAGGCATTGTCTAGTTTAATTAATACGGTGAATACTCTCAAGCCTGACCTAATTCAGGGATGGATGTATCACGGAAATATAGCTGCCAAATTAGCTAGTAGTTTTTATTACCATAAAATTCCACTTTTGTGGAGCATCCATCATTCAATTTATTCCTTGTCCTCTGAAAATAAAATGACAGCATCACTGATTAAAAGTGGCGCTATTATTTCTAAATTTATCCAGGGAATTTGCTTTGTATCTAATCAAAGTAAATTACAGCATGAGGCCTTGGGATATTCTTCGCAAAACAGCTGTGTAATTCCTAATGGATTTGACACGTCTTTATTTAAACCATCCCTTGAAGCTAGAGCAGCTTTTCGTTCTGAGTTAGGCTTGTCTGAGCCATCGGTTTTAATCGGATTAATTGGTCGTTATCATCCCATGAAGGATCACCCTAATTTTATTCGGGCTGCTTCATTGTTAGTCAAAGAATTTCCTGATGTACATTTTATTATGGTTGGCACAGAAGTTGACCAAGATAATAATTTTTTATCTTCGTTGATTCAGGACTTAGGACTATCGAATCATATCCACTTACTAGGAGAACGCAGTGATATTCCTCGCCTGATTGCTGCTCTCGATATTAATACTGTGGCTTCTGCCTATGGGGAAGCCTTTCCTTTAGTTATTGGAGAGGCTATGTCCAGTTGTGTTCCCTGTGTGGTCACAGATGTGGGTGATTCAGCCTGGATTGTGGGTAATACGGGACGAGTGGTACCCCCAAGAAACTCAGAAGCATTGGCTAGGGCTTGGAAAGATCTAATTTTGATGGGTAATGAAGGTAGGAAAACGTTAGGAAAAGCAGCAAGGTCTAGAATTATTGATTCCTTTTCTATAAACTCAGTCGTCGCTCAATATGAGAGTTTATATGAACTAATTTTAGCTTAAAAATAGTGCTGATTGCGTCAGTAATTAATTCTGATAGCTAATTAGGGAGATTTTAATTATTGTAAACCAATATAACTAGTGTTTAGTAATAAATAATCATGAATAAACTTTTAATAATAACTACTATTCCGGATACACTCCGTGGCTTCCTGCTCCCCTTGGCTCACCACTTCCGGTTTCAAGGCTGGCAAGTCGATGCTATGGCTCACGGAGTTTCGGCTTGTGAGGAATGCTTGGCAGCTTTTGACCAGGTTTGGGATGTGCAGTGGTCACGCAATCCCTTCGATCCACAGAATCTACTGTTGGCTCCGCGAACTATCCAAGAAGTAATTGCTCAAAAGAACTATGATATTGTTCATGTACATACTCCAGTAGCGGCTTTTATTACTCGTTATGCTCTAAGGGGTTTAATAAAGCAGGGAAAACCCAGGATAATTTACACCGCTCATGGCTTTCACTTCTATCGTGGGGGGCAACCTTTAAAAAATGCTTTGTTTCTGACATTGGAAAAATTGGCTGGACATTGGACTGACTACTTAGTAGTAATTAATCATGAGGATAAAGAGGCAGCTCAGCACTATAATATCGTGCCACCAAAACAGATTCGTTATATGCCAGGAATCGGTGTTGATTTGGAATACTACAATTTTGATGCGACTCCTGTAGCTGAGGTAATGGGGGTGTACGATGAGCTGGGAATAGCACCGGAAAATCCACTATTTTTGTCAGTTGCTGAGTTTATCCCTCGCAAGCATCATCAGGATATTTTAAGGGCATTTGCCTGTTTGGAGCGATCTGATGTCCACTTGGCATTGGCAGGAGATGGAGATGAAGAGTGGACTCAACAAATGCAAGACTTGGCATCAGCTCTAGGCATTAAACCTCAGGTACATTTCCTTGGTTTCCGCCGGGATATTCCGACTTTGATACAAGCCTCCATCGCAACACTGTTGGTTTCAGAACAAGAAGGACTTCCTAGAAGTGTGATGGAGTCCTTGTGCCTGGAAACACCAGTGATTGGGACTAATATCCGTGGCACTAGGGATTTGCTGGCAGGAGACTGTGGTCTTTTGGTTGAGGTGGGGGATATCGAGGGAATCGCTCAGGCCATGACCTGGGTATTAGACCATCCTGAAGACGCATTAGCTATGGGCAAACGTGGACGGGAGCACATGAGTGCTTATGATTTACAAAACATTCTGGAACTCCATGAGGCTTTGTATAGTGAAGCAATAAGCGATCGCATTTTGACACCTTTAGGCACTGGACTTTGGCCTGTTTACAATGACTTTATGTAAACAGATGGGCTTAATTCAAGCAGTTTTTGTTGAAGCTTTAAGGTTGACCACCTGCCGGTCTTCGGGGGGATAATAGCAATTCTGGCCGATTGCGACTACACATCAATTTCATATCCCCATCTTATCATCTCCCCATCTCCCCATCTCCAAGTGAATATCTTTGATATTAAACCCACATTCCGCAGGTTCATCAGCAAAGGAGATAATATTTACGACAAGGAGCACCAAAGAACTTTAGAATCCAACACCGTTCCTCACTGAGGTTAGAAATCTGTTTCAAGGAGGCGTAAGTTAATAA
>NZ_JAAHHS010000536.1 GCF_010692395.1 Moorena sp. SIO3H5 | reverse complement strand
CAAGAGTGCCATCCCCTGAGCATAGGAACACATCTTAGAGCAATAGAGAGCATCCCGGACTTTGGTGATAAATGCTTTGACATCGCCATCATACTTGCCCACAGGACCAGTGATTTCCTTAGCTGCTGCTACCCGCTGATCCTTGAAAGAGGAGATGACACGAGCATTGACTGCAGCGTAGATGGTAGGAATTGACACCCCTAGTTCTAGGGAACTAACTACAGTCCACCGTCCAGTGCCCTTTTGTCCAGCAGCATCAAGAATCATCTCCACTAACGGCCCATTGGTTTCTGGATCAATGTATTTGAAGATATCCGCTGTAATTTCAATCAAAAAGGAATTTAGCTCATCAGTAGTGTTCCATTCAGCAAACACTTCATGTAGCTGCTTGTGATCTAATCCCAAGGCATTTTTCAGTACATCGTAGGCTTCAGCAATTAGTTGCATGTCGCCATACTCAATGCCATTGTGTGCCATCTTAACGTAGTGACCAGCACCACCGGGACCAATGTAGGTCACACAGGGACCATCATCAACCTGAGCGGCAATTTTAACCAAAATTGGTTCTAAATCCTTGTATGCCGATGAAGTACCACCAGGCATTAAACTCGGACCATTGAGCGCTCCTTCTTCACCACCACTGACGCCCATGCCAACAAATCCCAATCCTGTGGCTTCTAAATCCTTAGTCCGCCGCTCGGTATCTTGGTACAGAGAATTGCCACCATCAATGATCATATCTCCTGGCTCTAGGAGAGGTTTGAGTTGTTCAATAACTGCATCAACTGGCTTCCCTGCTTTCACCATCACTAGGATTTTGCGGGGTCGCTCTAGAGCTTGAACAAACTCTTCCAAGGAATAAGCGGCTTTCACATCCTTGCCCTGAGCTCGCTCAGCCATAAATTTCTCGGTTTTGGCAGCAGTCCGGTTGTATACTGCGATTGGGAAACCACGACTTTCTACATTAAGCGCGAGGTTTTCCCCCATTACAGCCAAACCAATTACCCCAAAGGTCCGTTGTGTCATAAAAATCTCCGCCAGTTTTGCTGTAGTAGTTGTCTAGGGTGGATTCATTCCCAGGTTAGCCCGATATTTTGGGTTCTTGCCTAAAGAAGAAATTAAGAGTTTTGGTAGTAATACCATTAAGAAATGCTACATTCAGATATGCGGAAATTCCTGATTGATACCGATACCGCTTCCGATGATGCCGTTGCACTCCTGATGGCACATCGTTGGCCAGATGTCCAGGTTGAAGCTATCACTATAGTCAGTGGAAATGTACCTGTGGAACAGGGAGCAAAAAATGCCCTGTATACCCTCCAGATGTGTGGCGCATCCACCCCTGTCTACCTTGGCTGCCCTAAACCGATGCTCCGCCCATGCAAATATGCTCACGGGTTCCATGGTGAAGACGGTATGGGGAACATGCACTACCCTGAGCCCCAGGCTAAACCCCAGCTAGATCATGGTGTGGATGTCATCATCGATACTATTAAGAGCAATCCCAGGGATATCACCTTAGTTACCTTAGGACCACTGACTAATATTGCGATCACATTACTCCGTGCGCCAGAAATAGCCTCCCTAGTCCAGCGTTGCGTGATCATGGGTGGAGCCGCTAATGTTGTGGGCAACGTTACTCCAGCTGCGGAATATAATATTTGGGTGGATCCAGATGCCGCTAAAATTGTCTTTCACAGTGCCATGCCCATGTCGATGGTTGGTTGGGAATTAAGCCGTGGTGACGCAGCATTGCTCCCCGCTGAGATCGCACAAATCAAAAACTTAGGCACAGACTTACCACGTTTTGCTGTAGACTGCAATGCTAGCGCCTTAGAAGCCAGTGTTAAGATTCAAGATTCCCCTGGCTTAACCCTTGCTGATCCTGTAGCCATGACAGTGGCTCTCGACCCAACCATCATAACCAGGCAAGGTAAATACTACGTCGAGATAGAAACAGTAAGCGAACTCACCCGTGGTCAAACTGTAGTGGATGAGCTAGGAGTACTCAAGCAAACACCAAACATGACTGTAATCTGGTCTATCGACGCACCCCGATGGAAAGAACATTTATACCGTTGCTTGGGATAATTGTTAATTGCTCTGCTGTACTTGTTTGGCTCAATAAACAGTCTGTAATAGGGAACAGGGAACAGGGAACAGGGAACAGGGAACAGGGAACAGGGAATAGGGAATAGGGAATAGGGAATAGGGATGCACATCATTTTTTATCTGTTGCAAAAGTTATAATTTATAGTCGATAAAGTGAATATTTAATAGGAAGTTTAATTGATAAAAATAACTATTACGCTCACCGATTATTTATGATTAATTAAATCTAAATAAGATATAAAAGCATTTACCTTAAATTATCAATATACTAATAATTTTAATAAAAACAAGCTTTGTAGTAATCCAAAATTTATTTAAATAAACTAAATTATTAATTAAAAAAATAATTGTTATATTGTCTTGTAAAATGTAGTTTAAAATTAACAAAATATAAATCTTAGAGTATATCATAGATAGATTTTGCCTTTTGCCTCTTGCCTCTTGCCTCTTGCCTCTTGCCTCTTGCCTTTTGCCTTTTGCCTTTTGCCTTTTGCTGAAATTCGTGTATTTACAACCCAGATAAAAACGCTATACTTATGTCTCGTGCCAAAGCCCTAAAATACTACATAATAATCCGTCTTCTCCTAGCGCCCCTGATGCTATGGACTATTACCACCCTAGTGTTTCTTCTGCTCAGAGCTACCCCAGGAGATCCGGTAGATGCTGTATTAGGAAATCGCGCTCCAGATAGCGTTAAGGAAGAATACCGACAACAATTAGGATTAGCTGACCCGTTGTGGTTGCAGTATATTCGCTACATAGGATCCTTGCTACGTTTAGACCTAGGTACCTCAATCACCAGCCAAGGTCAAAAAGTCTGGGAGATTATTCAACAACATTTCCCCGCCACTGTAGAACTATCAGTATGCGGCATGGCGATCGCATTCTTAGTTGGTATAGGAGTTGGTACTTTAGCTGCATCCCGTAGCGGAACAGTTTGGGATGTGGGGGGTAGATTATTTGGCATCATTACGTACTCCATCCCTCTGTTTTGGATGGGGATGGTAGTGCAGTTAATTTTCTCTGTTCAGCTGGGTTGGTTTCCCATCGGTACTCGCTATCCCATTAGCTTAGCAACACCAGAAGGGTTTACTGGTCTTTATACAATAGATAGTCTCTTCAGTGGTAATTTGGTTCAGTTTTTCACTGCTATCTATTATTTAGCCTTACCCAGTATTACCTTAGGGCTGCTGTTGAGTGGCATCTTTGAACGGATTGTGCGGGTAAACTTGAAGCAAACTCTCAAAGCTGATTATGTAGAAGCAGCCAGAGCTAGAGGTATTCACGAAAGGCGGATTGTTTTTGCCCATGCTCTGAAAAATGCCATGATTCCTGTGATTACAGTGCTAGGGTTGACCTTAGCTGCTTTGTTAGGTGGAGCAGTGTTGACAGAGGTGACGTTCTCTTGGCCAGGGTTAGGGAATCGGTTGTATGAAGCAATTTCTGGACGGGATTACCCGACGGTGCAAGGGATTATGGTATTTTTCGCCACTATTGTGGTAATCGCAAGTATTGCCATTGATATTGTTAATGCTTTGATTGACCCCCGTATTCGGTACTGATAGAAATTTTTGAAAGTAGGAGTACTCAAACCCCAAACTATACTGGTTAGAGTGAGTGTGGTGAAGGTTACGTGAGTGATTCAGCTAGTTTAGCATTCCTCTCACACCAAATCAAAGATTATGGTGTGAGAGGAATGCGCGGTTGTTGAGGGGGTTCAATACCCTCTCAACAACCAATCACGACGATTTCGGGGAATCCTGTTGTTCAATGTACTTTCTTAATGTGGACACAGTGACTCCACCGCATGAGGCTATAAAATATGAACCATTCCACAACACATCTTTTCCGTAGAACTTGTTAATTTATTCCTGAAACTTACTTCTAAGTCTCCTACTTGTGACCGTGTTGAGATTATTGATGAATTTGGTTAACTCCATTTGTTAAAAATACTGAAATAACAGATGGATGTGCTCTTCCTACCCATTAAACTCAACCAACTTACCATCCTATTTTTGGCACAAGTTCTCTACTACTTTCCCAAGTCGTTTGATCATTTTGGCGTTAAAAACCTGGTGCCGATACTTGGAGGTTAACACCAGATGGGCTTTTAGAACACTTACTGATCGTCATGCCTGAAAGGAAATCACT
>NZ_JAAHHS010000535.1 GCF_010692395.1 Moorena sp. SIO3H5 | reverse complement strand
TCTACCGAAGGGTTATTTGTATTTCCTGATAGTGACATTACTGCTAGTTCTGAGTTTGGGGTAGATGGCCTGATCACTATTAACAATCCTGACACCGATCCCGCTAATGGCTTAATTGAATTACCCACAGAACTGCGCGATCGCACTCAACAAATCGCTAAAGGTTGCCGTTGGACTGCTACCAGTAGTTTTTATATTACCGGACGGGGTGGCATCCCCCAAGACCCCAGTGCTATGGTGCCCGGTGGGCAAATTTTATCGGATGTGCGGGATATATCAGATCTATCCATAGTGCGCGCCATACCCGAAGCATTTGATAGTAAATCAGACACTAATACCAAAGCACCGATAGTGGAAGCTAATGCTTGGATTATTAATGAGCAAGGTAATGTGGAATTAGTCGCTGTTGTTAACTCCAACCAGGCGCTCGATTTCCTACGAGCAACTTGTGCGATTAAAGAGGATTAGATTGTCGGGTGGGGAAAAACAGATTAGATTGTCGGGTGAGCAAAAATAGTTTGGTTGAAATCAGTATTAATCAGTGCTAAAAAGCATTAAGTTAATGGTGTTAGATTAGATTGTAGGGTGGGCAAAAACCGTTTGGTTCCAATAATGATTAATGAGAGCGACTACTTTGCCCACCCTACTTTAACTAATTACTGGTCAGGAAGATTTGTGATTGGATTTGTAAGTTTGATCATCGGTGATGGGAAAAATAACCATATCCCACTCAAACCGAAGTTACATCAGCCACCAGGGTCAAGTTGATGAACCAAACTATTCAGCGATGCTATTTACTCTGCTATGTTTTAGTCTCTAGTGTCCTCATCCCCAACATCGCCACCGCCCAAATCAGCAGTGATGGCACTTTATCTACTACGGTGACTAGTGATGATGGAGTGAATTTCTTGATTGAATCTGGGGTACGTACTTCCGATCATTTGTTTCATAGCTTCTCGGAATTTTCTGTCCCTACAAACGGGTCAGCCTTTTTTAACAATGCTGCTGATATTGTCAATATCTTTAGCCGTGTCACGGGAGGGAATATTTCTAACATTGACGGCTTGATTCGTGCTAATGGTAACGCTAATTTATTTCTGATTAATCCCGCCGGTATTATCTTTGGTAACAATGCTTCGGTGAATATAGGTGGTTCATTTTTTGCTACTACTGCCGAGAGTGTAGTGTTTGGAAATGGCATTGAATTTAGTGCCACTGAACCAAACCAAGCGCCGTTATTAACGATTAATATTACTCCTGGTTTACAGATGGGAAAAAATCCTGGAAATATTACAGTAAATGGCCCAGGAGAAACCCTCAATGGCAATATTTTTACTCCTTTCGATCGCAGTAATCTGGGGTCGCAATTACAGGTTGAACCGGGGAATACTTTAGCCTTGGTAGGAGGAGAGATTAGCCTCAGGGGTGGTTTGCTCTCGGCAGAAGGAGGACAAATCGAAATCGCCGCAGTAGGGAGTAACAATTCTAGCGCGATGGTGCCATTAACACCGGTAGGATCAGGCTGGGATCTGGACTTGAGTCAAGTCTCAAACTTAGGGAATATTCAACTGACCGAAAACGCCCTGGTCGATACCAGTGGCGACACCGCTGGCTCGATCCGAATCAGGGGAGCAACCATTACCGTAGGAGATAACTCAATCGTACTGACTCAGAATGAAGGTAGTCAAAATGCTGGCAATACCATACTTCATGGTACCGAAACTGTAACTATCGGAGAGAATGACGCTAACGGCAGTATAAATACCTTTGTGGCTAACCTTTCTATATCCAGTGGTGAGGGGGGAGATATAGACATTATTACCAAAAATTTCAACGTGCTTGGGGGAGCAACTGTAGTGGTCAGCACCTTTGACAAAGGTGCCTCAGGGAAGATCAACATCGTTGCTTCTGAATCGGTGGTAGTCATGGGTTTTAGCCCTGATAATCAGAGGAATTTCAGTAGTAATGTATATTCTTCGACCTTAAGCGAAACAACAGCAGGGGATATTACCATCTCCACCAATCAATTGAGATTAGTTGTAGCAAATATTATCGCGTGGACTTTTGGTGAAGGTGATGGGGGTAATATCACCGTCAATGCTACGGAATCCATTGAGATCGTAGCTTTAATTGCAGGTCTCAACGACCAGAGCGTAATTAGTTCTCCCTCTTTTGGTGAAGGTAATGGGGGTAGTGTGGAGGTAAATACACGGAGATTGCTGCTTGCCGATGGAGGAGTAATTGATTCTTCTGCTTTTGGTAAAGGTAATGGTGGTACTATTACCATCAATGCTTCGGAGTCTGTAACTCTACTAGATACCCTGCCAAGTCGTGTTACCCCGACTAATGTTTCGACTAATGTATCACGTCCTAGTATTGAAGAGCAAAGACGATTTGACCTAGACCCCATCCCCACGGCTATTGCTGGCGACATCACCATTAACACTTCCGAGTTAACTATCTCAGGAGATCCCGATACCCAAGATGCCCAAATTAGGGTCACAAATGAAGGAATTGGTGATGGGGGAGAATTATTTATCCAGGCTGATACCATCAACCTCAATTATGGCGCTAGAATCACCGCTTCCACCTTCTCTGGGAAAGGAGGCGATATTGAGCTGGATATCACAAAGGGTTTACTATTGCGTAATGGCAGCACCATCACTGCGGAAGCTGAGACTAAGGAAGCTCAGAACGATGGCAATGGTGGCAACATTACCATTAAGTCCGGTGTAGTGGCTCTGATTGAAGGTAGCTTGATCAACGCTAATGCTAATCTAGGCAATGGTGGAAATATTTCCATTACTACCCAAGGGTTATTTCGTCGTGATCGTGCCATTACTGCTAGTTCTGATTTTGGCGTAGATGGGGAGATCAGCATTAACAATCCTTACACCCCCGCTAACGGCTTAATTGAATTACCCACAGAACTGCGCGATCGCACTCAAGAAATCGCTAAAGGTTGCCGTTGGACTGCCACCAGTAGTTTTTATATTACCGGACGGGGTGGCATCCCCCAAGATCCCAGTGCTATGGTGCCCGGTGGCCAAATTTTATCGGATGTGCGGGATATATCGGATCTATCCATAGTGCGCGCCATACCCGAAGCATTTGATAGTAAATCAGACACTAATACCAAAGCACCGATAGTGGAAGCTAATGCTTGGATTATTAATGAGCAAGGTAATCTCGAATTAGTCGCTGTTGTCAACTCGAACCAGGCGCTCGATTTCCTGCGAGCAACTTGTGCGATTAAAGAGGATTAGATTGTCGGGTGAGCAAAAATAGTTTGGTTGAAATCAGTATTAATCAGTGCTAAAAAGCATTAAGTTAATGGTGTTAGATTAGATTGTAGGGTGGGCTTGCGACAGTTTGGTTCCAATAATGATTAATGAGAGCGAGTATTTTGCCCACCCTACTTTAGCTGACGATTTGTGAGTTTGATCATCGCTGATGGGAAAAATAACCATATCCCACTCAAACCGAAGTTACATCAGCCACCAGGGTCAAGTTGATGAATCAAACTATTCAGCGATGCTATTTACTCAGCCATGTTTTACTCTCTAGTGTCCTCATCCCCAACATCGCCACCGCCCAAATCAGCAGTGATGGCACTTTATCCACTACGGTAACTAGTGATGATGGAGTGAATTTCTTGATTGAATCTGGGGTACGTAGTTCAGATCATTTGTTTCATAGCTTCTCGGAATTTTCTGTCCCTACTAACGGGTCAGCATTCTTTAACAATGCTGGGGATATTGCCAATATCTTTAGCCGTGTTACGGGAGGGAATATTTCTAACATTGACGGCTTGATTCGTGCTAATGGTAACGCTAATTTATTCCTGATTAATCCAGCCGGTATTATCTTTGGTAACAATGCTTCGTTGAATATAGGTGGTTCATTTTTTGCTACTACTGCGGAGAGTGTAGTATTTGGAGATGGAATTGAATTTAGTGCTACTGAACCAAACCAAGCGCCGTTATTAACGATTAATATTACCCCTGGTTTACAGATGGGAACAAATCCCGGAAATATTACAGTAACTGGTCCAGGACATACCATCAATCGCAGTATTTTCGCTCCTTTTGATCGCAGTAATCAAAGCTCCCAATTACAACTTCAACCCGGCAATACCTTAGCCTTGGTAGCAGGAGATATTAGCCTCAGGGGTGGTTTGCTATCGGCAGAAGGGGGACAAATCGAAATCGCCGCAGTAGGTAGCAACAATTCTACTTCGATGGTGGAGTTAACACCAGTAGGATCGGTCTGGGATCTGGACTTG
>NZ_JAAHHS010000534.1 GCF_010692395.1 Moorena sp. SIO3H5 | reverse complement strand
ATTATATTAGTTTAAAACGTTATTTTTTTTGAAATCATCCGGTACTTTGCAATAGGTATCTTCTGAACTAGGAGTATATTTTTCGAGGTATTCTTCCTTCAGGATTGACTCAAAGTAATTATCAAGATTAATCCCACCTATATCATCGATCTGGTTTAATTCTTGTTGAATTTCAGTTTTAACAGTTTGACCATCCCGAAATGCCTTACTTGCTTGAATGCTTCTTCTATCCTTTTGTCTTAAAATTTCTTTTAAATTTGGATAATTTTTGAGTTTAAAATAATAAATTCCTTCAAATAAGTCCCAGGTGTAAATGTTAAGATTGACATTCGGTTGAGCATCTTTGATTTCAAAGGGTAACGAAACGATTAAAATAACACTTTTAATTTTAGGATCACGAATTTGGAGATTTCTTTCCAGACTTAAATTTAGAACTTGTTGCTCATCTTCTCGAGACCATTTCCAAGCTAAGCAACTAGCTTTTTTATAAACCCATCCCTCTTGATAGTTATCAATACGTCGGATATAAAAACTTTTAGCTTGATTAGAAAATGTCAATAATGTTATAATATTGGGAGTATATCTCTGATCTAGTAAACTATTGCTATCTTTAATTTCTGGTTTTGAGTTGACAGGAACTCTCAAGACAAGCTTTTGAGGTGAGCATTCTTGATTGCCAAAAATCTCGTTATAGATAGGTTCATTAGACTGCACACTTATACTTCGAGCTTCTTCAGTTTGAATGACACAGGGAGTAATTTTAGGGGTACAGGATTGTAGCCAAATACTATTCAAGATAAGAGTGACAATAATTCCTAGGTAGCGGTGCGACCCCGGCAAGGTGCCCTCGCCATGGGAACGCGCACCAAGACATCGGAAGAGTTTATTCATGCGAAACTGTACCATGAAATGACTTAAAATATGCTTTGGGCTAGCACTTTTTAGTTGAGCGTTCATGCCTACAGGATCACCTAAGGCATCTTTTGCCAACCTGGAACGATATACGATGGAAAGGGTATGCGATCGCTTTTAGCGTGACCTTTGGTCAATCGCATTAGATACATCTCACTAATGATCTTCTAAGGTCACCGCAGACTTCCGGATTGTTGGCAAAATTTGCATGTTTGTCGTTTTTGCAACTCCTCTAATAGCCGTTTGAGCTCCTTAATATTTACTTCCGCTTCTGCCGTGGGATTCCAACCTGATTGGATCTATGAGTCAAAAATACCCTAGGTGCGCTCTTACCATTAACAATTAAATTCCCGCGATTGTCGCGCCTCCAGCATTTGTGTCTGGGCAACCAGACTAGGATTGTCTTGATTTCTAGCAAACTGCTCTACCAACTCGCTGCGACTGCTCTTCAAGCTTTTGGCCAATTTGTCTAGTTTCTTAATGCTGCTCGGCGTTAGCATGTTTGTTGACTAGGATTTTATATTCTCCTTGTGTTATCTATATGCTTCTCATTCCTTGGGCTGATTGCCTACACACCCAAGTTAGATTGGCCTAAAGGCCACGCTACGCGATCAGAAGCTTATTTTAAGCATAGACACTTGATAACTTAATTAACATAATTACACTATGTATTGGAATTAAGTCTGTCGAATTAAATCTGTCGAATTAAATCTGTAAGTAACCTATCAGTCTATTCGATGAAGATGGGACTACAAAACTTTTTCTAAAATACAACAAGCAATTAATAGGAGTGCATCAATGAGCTATAAAGACGAACTATTTCCTTGGCGCATCATCCGCCATCTGCCTAAATGCCAGCGAATCGTTGTCGCTCGCTTTCACCGCCGCAATCAAGCAGAAGCCCATCTGCAAGCACTGCGCTGCTTAATACCAGATGCTCGCTTCACCCTCATGTTTGACATCACACTAGATGACATTGTCCCAGCTATCGCTATGACACAGCACTCATCTCAAGCAAATCATCGATAAAACCAAATTCTTGGTTCTAATCACTGTTTTATTTCGCCCCATCAAAGCGCCTAAAAAGTTTGCCATTACTAAGCGCCAAATTGCCAGAGTTAGGAGCATTACTGAATCCTGGATTTTCAAAATCTAGTTTTGGTTTTATGTTCTGTTTTTCGAACGCCGAGACACAGTATAAAAATTGCTCAGCAAGGGTTACTCTGGTAGAGTGAAAAAGCGCACTAAAGCGCGAACACAAGCGAGCAGTTGCGGGATGCCATCCCATCGGACTACAAAAATCTGCAACTACAAAAAGCACCACAAACCAAATGACATCAGGGCTACGCCTTAATGTCATTTTCGCGCTTTCGTGGATCTTGGCAAAATCAAACAGAACCGACCTCAGCCACTGTGAATCAAAAACTTATCCTGATCTGGTATCGCAACGATTTACGGATCCATGACCATGAGCCACTCTATCAAGCTGTCCAGGAAAAAGCTCAAATTATCCCCCTGTACTGCTTTGATGACCGACAATTTGGTACTACCTCCTTTGGTTTCCCAAAAACCGGTGCATTTCGCGCTCAGTTTTTGCTCGAAAGTGTAGCGGACTTGCGGAATTCTTTGCGATCGCTTAACGCTGCCGATCTTGGTAAATCCCTTGGTAGTAATCTTGGTAGTAATTTAGTGGTGCGCCGGGGTTTACCGGAACAGATTATTCCATCTTTAGCAAAAGAACTACGAATCTCCGCAGTTTACTATCACCGGGAAGTCACCTCAGAAGAGTTAGCTGTCGAATCCGCCCTCAAAAAAGCGCTTGCTCAAATTGGCGTAAAAGTTAAGTCATTTTGGGGCTCTACCCTATTCCATATCAATGAATTGCCTTTTGGTATTCGCCACATTCCCGAAGTATTTACCCAATTTCGCAAGCAGGTGGAGAAATCTTCTACAGTTTATCCCACCTTCCCCACTCCCAAAACTCTACCACCCTTACCTAATGTAGATGTTGGTGAACTGCCTGAGTTAGGTGACTTGGGACTTGAGCCACCAGTCCGTGATCAACGGGCAGTGTTAAACTTCAAAGGTGGGGAAGCAGCTGGACTAGCCAGACTAGATCACTACTTCTGGGAAAAAGACTGTCTTAAGCGTTACAAACAAACCCGAAATGGCATGTTGGGAGCAGATTACTCCTCCAAATTCTCCCCCTGGCTAGCTTTGGGTTGTCTATCGCCTCGTTATATCTATCAACAGGTTCAGGAGTACGAAACACAACGGGTTAAAAACGACTCCACCTATTGGTTAGTGTTTGAGTTACTGTGGCGCGACTATTTCCGATTTATCTGTGCCAAGCATGGTAATCGAGTGTTTCGCCAATCTGGATTACAAGGGGTAACCATACCATGGAAGGAAGACTGGAAGAGATTTGACCTGTGGACTGAGGGAATGACTGGTTTTCCCCTAGTGGATGCTAATATGCGGGAATTAACAGCCACAGGCTTTATGTCCAATCGGGGTAGACAAAATGTTGCCAGTTTCCTGACCAAGAATCTGGGGATAAACTGGCAGATGGGAGCGGAGTGGTTTGAGTCGCTCTTGATTGACTATGATGTGTGTAGCAATTGGGGCAACTGGAACTACACAGCTGGGGTAGGCAATGATGCTCGTGGTTTTCGCTATTTTAATATTCAGAAACAATCCAAAGATTATGATCCCCAGGGAAAATACGTCAAACATTGGCTACCAGAACTTACTTCTGTCCCTGCCAAGAAAGTCCATGAACCCTGGACATTATCATCGGATGAGCAAAAGCGCTATGGGCTAAGAATAGGTGTAGACTATCCTCAGCCTGTAGTGGATTTGTGGAAGTCGGTCCAACAAAATGAGAAGGTTTACAATGCTGCTCTTAGCCGTCAGTCTTAGCGGTTGGTACAGCACTATATGGGCTTTTCCTTTCGGTGAAGTATTTCCATTTGAGTGTTGACAGTCAAATGTTAACGTTCAACACTCAATTAGCCAGCCATGAATTAGCTAGCCATTAATTTTTACCTTTCCCTGTTGATGTTGATCAAAACACAGATAGACAGAATTATTATATAGATAAAACTGTGCTATATATCTGTGTTTAGCAATCTTGGTTGGATTCCTGTTTTGCCTTACTCAGTTCTAAGGTCACGACAGTGGTAACTTAAGGGCAGGGTGAGATTCTGAAGGACGAATTCGGTATTTAACCAGATTGGCGAGATCTTGTAGTTGACCAATTGCTTCAGCACCTTCCAACTTCATCAGTTCTCGGTCATCGCGCATTTCAGTCCAAGTGATCCCGTAATCAAACCAAAAATCGAATCAGGTGATTGTCCCCCAAGCTAACCATAAACGATGAGCTATTCA
>NZ_JAAHHS010000533.1 GCF_010692395.1 Moorena sp. SIO3H5 | reverse complement strand
TCTTACAGCGGTACGATCAAGACGGGGCATTTTAGCCTTAATGACCGCTGTGGCTTGGTGACTCACTATCCCCCTGGTAAACCCTACGACAGTATGTTAGAGGCTTCCTTTGCTAAGCGTTGGGAATCTCAGAAAACTGAATGGGTGTTGGAGCGAGAAGTGGATTTAATTCCTATTCCTGGTAGTGTGATGGTGCCCGACTTTCGGATTGTTCATCCTGATGGGCGAAATTTCCTATTAGAAATTATTGGTTACTGGCGTCCAGAGTATTTAAGAAAGAAATTTGCTCAAGTGCGCAAGGCCGAATGTGACAATTTGATTCTGGCGATTTCGGAACGGTTAAATTTGGATAAAGCTGGAGTTACGGTTAAGAATTTACCAGCTCAAGTTGTTTGGTTTAAGGATAAACTTTCACCGAAAGCTGTGTTGGAGCTTTTGGAATAGTTTGGGGAAAGGCACAGTTGTTGAGGATTATAGCAGGGAGCAGGGAGTAGGGAGTAGGGAGCAGGGAGCAGGGAGCAGAAACCATAAAGCAGCGCGGTCTCGCGCTGCATCAAGACAGAGGTAATAAAATTGCATTTACCTGATTAGGATTAAAAACGCTATAATTATATGTTTAGGGGTGTGGCGGCACACACTCTAAATGCGATCGCTTTTTTGTGCGTTACATCGAAGGCAAAGAAGTTGAAGATTATCCCAGGTAGTTAAACCACCTTTGCTAAAAGGATGAATATGATCAGCTTTAAGCTCTCGAAATCCTTTGGGTCCTCGAAATAATCTGTGACACAGAGGACAGACATATCCATTTAACTCGCTATTAAAATTCTGCCTAAAGTAAGCTTCTTTCCAAGTTAAAGGAAAAGTTCTTCGCCGAGAATTACAGGGAGATAGTCCTTCGGATAAATCAACCATTTTTATGTCTATTTATTCAATATTAATCTAACAATTTAAACAACTTTATCACACTGTTGCTTCTGTCCTTTTTCTCCAGTCCATTGACCTTTTGGTTCTGGGTATCCATTTTTTTCATTAAGTATCTCTCTGGCTTTATTTCGAGGGGTACGAATGAATTCACCCGCATGATTCCATTGTGTATTTGATAATTGTTTGGGAGATATTTTAAGCTCAGCTGCTCCCGCTATAAACAGAGCAAGCTGCTTGTACTTATCGACACTAATTCCGCTAAAACCTCGTGATAAAATAAATTGCATCCAATTAACAAATATGGGAAAATACTCTTCCGAAATAACTTGAAAGTTTGAAAGGATTTGTTTGCTTCTTTCTTCTTTTGAATCTTCTTGATACTGAAGTTGACTACAGTAAATATCTAAGGCGTTCTCCGTTGAGCCGTTAAAAAACATTTTGAGATAATTCGGCCTTTTCAATAAATCATCAAGTTTTTGACGTTCAAGACAGATTAAGTACCACAAAAACATCAATGATGGTGTTTGACCTTTTGCTTTTTCTTTACCCTCCCACCATTGATACCAAGGCTCTCTAGCTTCATCAAATTTATCCCAAGGATTAGAAAGTCCTTGTCTTTGCGCTAACTCAATCATTCGTTGAAAAGGCTTTGTAGTAGAGTTGGGTTCATCCTCTTCACTCACCTCTTCATTAGTGTCAGTAGGATTATCATGAATTCCAACTAAACGAATAAAGGTTACACTTCTAGACTGACTGTAATAAGCTAAACGAATATCTTGACCAGAAAGAGGAGTTCCTCCTTCGTTGATTCGTCTAAATATTTCTAGCTTAGTTTGTAACTCTATACTTTTAGGAAGATAAATTATAGTCAGCGGATAATCATTAAATATATCTTTAAGATCATCCTCCAATTCGCTGTATTTTTTGCCGATATATAGATGAGCTTCTGGTAGAATATAGTCAATAGTTTGATCATCACTGATAGAAAATTCATCATTAGCAAAACTTCTGAGAGTGTTGAGTCGTTGTTGCCCATCAACTACTTCGTATTTTCGGGTATCATCTTCACAAAAGAAGAAACCTGGAATAGTAAGGTTGTTAAGAATAGACTCAATAAAAAGTGATTGTTTTCTAAGGTTCCATTGATTAGCATCTCTCTGGTAATCAGGAATATAGACACGCCCTTTTTTTAACCTTCCTAAGATTGTGTCTATGCTTTCGCTTTGAGCTTTTGTGGTGTCTTGTACTAAAGGTTCAAACATACAAGCTCCTTCTGATTCTTTTAATCACTACTGGAGGCATACTCTTCTGAGTTATAGCTATATAGTTCCCTGTTAAAATTCCGAATTAACAAGATTAGCTGTCGCAACCCAAAATCATCCCCATGCCCAGCAGGCAATCAGGGCAAGCCCAAGGGAAGGGTGCTGGGTTACGGGACCGGCTGTGCCAGGGGCGAACAGGTGGAAAATCAGCCCGAGCCCGTCTTATCAAGCACCCTACGGACTGGATTATTCCTTCAAGGGTGTCTCAAATATCACCACATGGTGGAAATTGGGCAGCAAGCGGTTGAGCGCTTGCTGATACGCTTCCGCATCACTGCGCCGATTGAATCGCGCTACGGTTATCCGTTGCATCTTAGGTAAGTGCCGAATGAGACACCACGGTTTCAATCGGTCTCGGTAAGTTTGTCGAGTTGATATCATATAGTGAAATACCCCATTTCTATGGGTTGTTTTAAGAAAGGCGATCGCCTCGCACTTAAGTCCTCAAAAGTCGGTACAAAATTCGATGTAACGGTATAAGACAGACATAGACATTTTACTAGCGCTAGATTATAATTGAAGCATAGGACACAGCCAGTTAACGATGCCATTGAAAGTAGACACAACAAAAAAGATATCGACTCAGGTCGTCCCCGTGGTGGGAATGACCAAGTCGGTTGAATTGGAGTTGTTGCAGGTAATGAAGAAACTAGGCGTCGTCAGGTCTGAGTCTTACAACAAGCTGGGCAGCATCAGTTATTGGGGGCTGGACTGGAAAAAAGCCTATCCAGAAGTCAGGGGTTTCAGGAAACCTGAGTCCTTGGGGTTACCTTCCAAATTGATGGAGTGGACTGTCAGTGATGTAGCTAAAGCTATCACGGCGAGCCAGGCAGCCTGTACCGATGCAGTTATAAAAAGGGTTTACAAAAGGTTTTCTGGGAAGATTTACCAGAAGGTCAGAAAGGAACTTTGTAAACAGCTATTGACTTTAGCCTTCTTAGATAATCCACTACTGCACAGACTCGTCAGGAAAGAGTTTCAACGAGGACGTTCCTGGATCAAAAATCAGATAGTTTACCAACAAGGAGGATACAGATGTAAACGAATCTCTCGCCATACTTATCAGCTAGAATTGGCTGGCCTAAGGAGAGGAAAAAGGAACAGAGTAATTGTCAGGTCTAATCGAAAAATAAAAGGACAGATTAGACTAATCTACAATCAACTCCTGCAAAGGTTTGAAGTTCACTTTTTAGTCGATCATGGCACCGTAGAGATTCCCTCTTCCCGCCGGGCTATCGGAGTGGACAAAGGATACACTGAAGCTTTCTATGATTCAGATGGCCAGGCGTACGGGAAAGACTTGGGTAAACTAGCAACCAAGAAATCCGATCGGATATGTGCAAAGAACCGCAATAGAGGAAAGCTCTGGGCAATACATAGAAAACTAGAAAAAATAGATCCAGCCAAGTCGGCTCGGATACTTGAAAACAATTTAAGCAGAAAAACAGAAAATCGCCGATTGAGAAAAAACCAATCAGAATTGAAGTCGATTATAGGAGCGGCTTCTAAATCTCTTTTTAAAGGAGAATCATTAAAAGTATTTGCTGAGAATTTGACACAGCCGATTAGAAATAAACGTCAGTCCAAGGCCATGTCCCGCAAGCTTAATAGCTGGATGAAGGGAGAAATTCGGGACTCCTTGCAGAAATGGGCTAATTGGACTGGGTCGGTTGTAACAGAAGTCCAGCCGAGCTACACGTCGCAAGCTGACTCCGTAACTGGAACCCTGTTAGGGAAAAGGATCGGGGACAGTTTTACCAGATTTGATGGGGTCGTGTTGCAGGCTGACCACAATGCTGCCAAAAACATCCTTGCTCGGGGTACAGACAAGGAAATTTCCCGGTATATGAATAAAACCGAGGTTCAAGCAGTGTTGTTGCGCCGTACCGCGCGTTTCTTGAGAGGTATGGGACTGAGTTTGGCTGATGCGGTTGAGCTTGGATGGCTTGACTTTAAGCATAGTAAAACTCGGGCTTTCAAGGAACTCCTTGCCGGGATGCAAGGAGCGCCCAGATAGATGAGTGGGAGGCTTGACTCCAATTGCTGCACGACCACTCCTCACTCGGGCAACAATAGAATGCACCTTGACCGTTT
>NZ_JAAHHS010000532.1 GCF_010692395.1 Moorena sp. SIO3H5 | reverse complement strand
CATAGTATGAGAGAGTGTATCTCTTGCTAGATATCCATTCTGGGTGTTATCGCCTTACGCGATCCCGTAAAAGGCCCATAATAAACAGCCTACCCGACTCCCGACTCCCCACACCCCACACCCTACTCCCTACTCCCTACTCCCTTTGCTAAAGTGTTACAAATAGTTAACCACTATTTAAGATCTGTCAGTAGTTTTTCTAGAATTAAATTATATAACACTATCACATCGAGTAATATCTGACTACACCACTGACTACAGGAAACTATTCAATCAACGTCTCCAATGTCGGTGCTCCTCGCCTCCACTGAACGTCAGGATTGAGCTTTGCTCACGCTTTGGGACCGTCCCCATCTTCCCGATATTTCCGCTACAAAGGCAAGGCCTGATTGATTTTCTGGCAGTGCCTAAATTCCATGTCTTCGATACCCCATGTGAAGATACGAGGAAAAACTAATCATGGCTTACAAAAAGATTCTGGTAGCAATCGACCGTTCATCCCAAGCAGAAGCAGTGTTTAAACACGCCCTAGACCTAGCGGAAAAGGAACAGAGTACTCTGATGCTAGTACACTGCCTTAACTGGGAACCTCAGGAAATGATGACTCCTTACGTAGGTCTTGGCACCATAGCTGATGTAGACCTCTATGGTAGTCTGCGAAAGGTTCACCAAGAAAATCTGCAAATACACGTTGAGGAAAACAAAGAGTGGCTTAGGAGTTATGCTGAAGCGGCCAATAATGATGGTATCGCTGCCGAAGTATCTTGTCAATTGGCAGATCCGAGTGTAGGAATTTGTGAGCTAGCCCAAAAGTGGGGTGCAGATTTAATTATGATAGGTCGTCGAGGGCTTGGGGGTTTAAAAGAAATAGTACTCGGCAGTGTCAGTAACTATGTTGTTCACCATGCTCCTTGCTCAGTGTTGGTAGTTCAAGGGGTAGCAACCCCAACCATTGAGTTAACCACTACAGCCCATCAATTAGACCCCTAAAAATAGGGATAATACGGGATCAAATAGGATCAAATCGACATTGACATTTAAGTAGCGCTATAGTAAAATGAAAACATAGGTTTAGACGTAATCAATGCCCAAAAAAGTAGGAGTAACTAAGAAGATATCGACTCAGGTCGTCCCAGTGATAGGGATGACCGAAGCGGTAAGGACTGAACTACTGTCTACGATGAAGAAATTGGGCATCGTCAGATCCGAGTCTTATAACAAGCTGGGAAGTATTAACTACTGGGGACTGGATTGGAAAAAATCGTACCGAGAAGTCAGGACTTTTAGGACTCCCGAATCATTGGGACTTCCGTCCAAACTAATGGAATGGGCTGTCAGTGATGTAGCCAAGGTCATTACTGCGCAACAGGCGGCTTGCACTGATGCAGTAGTAAAAAAAATCTCTAAAAAATTCCCAGGGAAAGACAACGAAAAAAAACGCAAAAAGCTTTGCCAACAAGTTGAAACTTTAGCTTTCCTAGAAAGCTCCCTTCTGCATAGGCTTGTCAGGAAAGAATATCAACGCGGCCATTCTTGGGTCAAAAATCAAATAGTCTATCAACAAGGTGGCTACAAGTGTAAAAGACTTTCTCGAAACACTTACCAGTTAGAATTGGCTGGATTGACGAGAAGAAAAAGGAACAAGATAGTTGTTAAATCTAATCGGAAGGTAAAAGGTCAGATTAGATTGATTTACACCCAGTTATCACGACAATTTGAAATTCACTTTTTAGTAGATCATGGTATAGTAGAAACTCCCTCAAGAGGCAGGGAAGTCGGAATAGATAAGGGTTACACCGAAGCATTCTATGATTCAGAAGGCCAGGCTCACGGAAAAGGGTTAGGACAATTAGCCACTAAAAAATCGGATCGTATTTGTGCCAAAAACCGAAAGAGGGGGAAGCTCTGGGCACTTCATAGAAAGCTAGAAAAAATAGATCCAGCTAAATCAGCGAGGATACTTGAAAATAATTTAACCAGGAAAGCTGAAAACCGCCGTTACAGACAAGACCAGTCAGAACTGACGAAAATAATAGGAGCAGCGTCTAAGTCTCTTTTCAATGGAGAAGCTCTGAAAGTTTTCGCGGAAGATTTAACAAAACCGATCCGAAATAAACGCCAGTCCAAAGCCGTGTCTCGCAAATTAAACAGTTGGATGAAAGGAGTAATGCGAGACTCTTTGCAGAAATGGGCTAATTGGACTGGATCGGTTGTTACAGAAGTTCAGCCTAGCTATACGTCGCAAGTTGACTCCAGGAACGGGACCCTATTAGGGCGAAGGACTGGGGAAAATTTTACCGGATGGGATGGGGTCGTGTTGCAGGCTGACCATAATGCAGCCAAGAATATCCTTGCTCGTGGTACCGACTTCGAGATAACTCGGTTCATGACTAGAGCCGAGGTTCAGGCTGTATTATTGCGCCGTACCGCGCGTTACTTGGAAGATATTTTGGGACTAGATCTGCTTGATGCGATCGCGGTTGACTACCTTGATAGCAAACATAGCAAATCTAAGGCTTTCAAGCAACTCCTCAGCGGGATCTGAGGATCGTCCAGACAGACGGGTGGAAGGTTAACTCTAATAGCCGCATGACCACCCCTCACTCGGACCACAATAAATTGCACCTTGACCGTTTTGTACGGGTTCGTCCCGATTAGTGACGGTTTAAGAGTATCCCACTCCAGTAACTACAGATACAGTAACTACAGATACAAAGTAGAGATTGAGCTTTGCTCACCCTTTGCGATTGAGCTTTGCTCACCCTTTGCGACCGACAGCCTTGAGATTCTAAGTAAGGCTTTAGGGATTATGCATTTTTTACATAGATGGATCAAATAGACTGATTCATTACTAATCATTTCACTAATCTTTCTTACTTCCACCAGAAGTCTAGTCTCTTTTTGAGAACAGGACTTAGGTAATAACTCTACTACTAGGGTGCGTTATTAACGCACCCTAGTATTTATAGGTTTTGGTTATAGGTTTTGGAGTCCAGTTTTGTATAAGTTGTGGGAGTTATTTCTCAACAACTGTGGGTTGTTGATATGAGTTTGCTTGTATAGCAATCCTAAAGGAATTGTGAGAATTTTGATCCGAAGTTCTATGTTCCAGTTATGCGCTGTCCCCTTGGCTTTATGCATACTTATCCATTTTTGTCAATGCTGAGGTAATAATTAGATCTAAAGAAGGCAACCTAGAATCAAAAGAAGTTTCTATGATGCGGTTAAATATTTGGCATTTTGGCAGTCATTTTACTTCGTCTATCGATGAAATGTAGGTTTACCATTTAATTTAGTGTTTTGAGTCTTTCACCCTTGGCAGATACGGAGGTGACAATCCAACTCAAAGTGGTTAGCATTGAAAGTTGGTCAGGGGGAGTAACATCATCATTGCTAAGACCCTATTTATTAAAACTGTCAAAGACTTATATCAGGTTATGGTAGGAACTTCGAGCCAGCTAAAATTGGCATCACCTTCTGGGAGAGAAGTCTGCCCTATCTATTGTTCCACCGCCAGTCCGGTACAGGAGATTGTAGGTGAAACTAAGGGCGTAGCATCAAAAGGGTTGTGGATCGGTTTTAACCACAAGGAGTAAAAGGTACTGATCAGCTCAAGACACCCAAAGATTTCCTAAGCCAGTACGGCGACAAGCACTAGTGCCAAGTCCAATTAATTACTGTCAAATTAATTACTGCCAAAATACCTCGTATATAGTTGGTTATGGCTAATATGGTTAATAGGGAATGGGTAAGGGATGATTCTCAACTAGATTAGAAACGATAACGACCCCTTACATTACCCGTAATTATTAGTACACCTAGGCAGAAATTGGTGACTAGTTCCTTTGAAGATGAGGGGGTAAGGGTATGAGGGGGGAGATTTTTCGCGGTCAGGTACTTCCGTGCCTGTCGCACCATAGACGGAAAACAATGGTATTGAGAAATTTATGACTATTTTCTTCAGATTTTTAACCATATAGTAAAGGCCAGGAAAGTTATGTCAAATAAACTACAAATGCCAGATAACTTATGTAAAATAAACTACAAAAATCTGGGGAGATAAGCCAACGCCTGGAAATTAACTAAAATTCATAGCCTTGTTTATATCTATAAGAAAATTAAATCATTTTCGATTTCTAATTAAACATTTTTGATTTCTACTAAAAAATATCTGTTATAGAATAAAGTTAAGAAGGATGACCTCCTAAGAGGAAAATTTTCTAAACTAGTATCTAAACTAGTAGTATCAGCCCCGATAGAGTTGATAGCTCAATGAAGGGGAGAAACGAATTGCTAGGCTAGAGTTAAGACAATGGCATCTTCCTTGAGCTTGTCATAGTGGA
>NZ_JAAHHS010000531.1 GCF_010692395.1 Moorena sp. SIO3H5 | reverse complement strand
TCCACTAGCTAGGTCAAGATCTGAGGCGTCTTGGAGTAAATCTTGCAGGCGCTCCTTCGCGTCTTCAGGGGAATTAACGACTAGGGCTAAGCGGTGTTTATGGTGAGTGCGCCGGACACTAGCGGTGTAGCAAATGTCCTCTAATAAAGTAGGATTGAGGTCTTGAGTGGCTAAATAGTCTTGATAAGTCTTAGCTAGGGATTTTACCGCTTCTGGACTATGGGCTGAGAGCGGTAGTAAGTAAGGTGGCTTCAGGGGTCTGGCCTGATCCGGGACTTGGGAGGATTGAGGAGCTTGTTCTAAGATCACATGGGCGTTAGTACCGGCAAACCCAAAGGAACTGACCCCAGCCTTGGCTAAACCAAACTGCTCAGGCCAAGGACTTAGCCTCTCCTGAACCCGTAGCGGTAGAGTATCGAAGGGAATATAGGGGTTAGGGTTTTCAAAGTGCAAGCTGGGGGGTAGTTGTTGATGTTTGAGGGATAAGGCAACTTTGATTAAACTAGCAATGCCAGCAGCAGCTTCCAAATGACCAATATTGGTTTTAACTGCTCCGACAGCACAATAGTTTTCCTCCTGACGATCAGTAGCAAGCACAGAACCGAGAGCCATCATTTCAATCGGGTCTCCCAGGGGTGTGCCAGTACCATGGGCTTCAATGTAACTAATTTCCGAAGGTGCTACCCCAGCATTGTCTAAGGCTTGACGGATTAGTGCTTCTTGAGCTGGACCATAGGGAACAGTCAATCCCTTGCTACGACCATCGTGGTTAACTGCACTGCCTCGGATAGTGGCGTAAATTGGGTCATTATCAGCTAATGCTTTGGATAGGGGCTTGAGGACAATGCAACCTGCTCCTTCACTGCGAACGTAGCCATTGGCTGTGGCATCAAAGGCTTTGCAACGACCATCGGGAGAGAGAGCTTTTAGCTTACTTAGGGCAATGTGACCAATGGGTGAAACGATAATATTCACACCCCCAGCCAACGCTAAGGTAGACTCTCCATTCCAAAGACTCTGACAGGCCAGGTGAACTGCAACCATTGAAGAAGAGCAGGCGGTATCGATTGCGATCGCAGGCCCTTTAAAATTGAATAAATAGGAAAGGCGACCAGCTGCAATATTCAAGGCATTACCGGTGAGATCGTATCCTTGGGGCTCAATGGAATAATCTGGATGAGTGTAGCTGTAATCATGGTTGGAAATTCCCACAAATACTCCAGTTCGGGAGCCAGCCAAGTGGTCTCGCACCTGTCCTGCATCTTCCAGGGCTTCCCAAGCTACCTCTAGCAATAGCCGTTGTTGGGGGTCCATGGCAGTGGCTTCTCGGGGGGAAATGCCGAAGAAGTGGGGGTCAAACTGGTCTACTTGGGGCAAAAAGCCCCCGTAGCGAGAGTTCATTTTGCCAGGAGTATCTGGGTCAGAATCATAGAAGTCACGGAGATCCCAACGGGTTTTGGGGATTTCACTAATGGCATCGACTCCATCACATAATAATTTCCAAAAAGCCTCTGGATTTTCGGCACCAGGAAAACGACATCCAATGCCAATTATTGCTATTGGTTCCATGTTAAAAATCCTTTTTGTATTGATACTGGGGGGATGAGAAGATAGGTAATCGGTAATAGGTGGTGCTGTCAGCCAATTATCGATTATCAATTACCAATTACCTCTTGACTAGCGCTTTAGTTTTGTAGTGGTACCTAAGCTACCTCTTTAATCCACGGCTGTAATTCAGCCCGGTACTCGTAACTGGTAAATTCTTGGCGCATTTTGGCAATTTTACTGTTTGCAGGTAAGTCTTTGGTGAAGTGCTTATAGATTATTTCACCTATAGCAATCTGGATTGTATTGTTTAGATTTTGGAATAAGTAGTAAAGATTTTTTGGAGCGATAAACCCAGACAAACCAAAGCCTTTCCAGAGAAACTTTGCATACCAAATTGTGTTGTAGAAACTGGTATATTTCATAGAAGCAAAGATATTGCACCGTTTAGGCTCAAGCTTAGTGTTCTCCAAAAAGTCATCAAAATGTTCAAGAGTGTTGTAACCCCAAACTAATTGGTCTCCACGGTAGCAGTCCATAAAACCAATATTGGCACCACGCTCCACTAATTCATTGAATTGTTGATACAGATGCTCACTGTATCCATTCATGTTAGCTTCAAGACCTTTCACATATCTGGGAATAAAATCTAAATCCAGATGCCATTTACCCAGGTACATAGGCACAATAACACCGAACCACCATATATAGTCTTGGTAAATGCGCCAACTCATAACACTGGCGTGACCAAGATGCTTATCGTGATATTTGATCAGGTGGTTGTTGAATCTGGTGTAAGTTAGGTTAAACTGATTGTAAGCAGAGCGTTTTTCTTCCGCATTGGACTCCCCTGCGAGTTTAGCTCGGATAATTTCTGTAACCCCCTCAATAGCAAAGGCAATCATGGTTGTTCCTAAGGAATAGAAGGGGTCAAAAATACAAGCAGCATCTCCAAGAACGTACCAGTTATCTTCAGAAAACATAGTTTTGCTGGTGTGGGAAGGTCTTGGAAGATAGTGAAAATCAACAGCTTCACCACTTGTAACCAGCCGATAAAGCATGTTGTGATTTGCCTTCAAAAAAGCGTAGAACTTTTCCTTGGTATTGATTTCTTTATCAGGAATGACACGTCGATGTTGAGCAATACCAATGGATATTTCCTGGGATTCCTTTTCTGTAGGTATCATCCACAGCCAGTGACCATGACCAAACCAATGATTAGTGGCATAGTAATGGCTACAAGTAATACTATTGGGATCATAACCATCATGGAAGATCGTGCGATCTACACCTTTAACCCTTACCCATGCCGAACCAGTATTGAGTCCAAAAAGATTGTCTGGTCCAAATAGAACATTGTCGGTTTTGCGACCAATAATAAATTTACGACCTGCCCCGTCGATAACATGTTTTGCCTTAAGTTCTATGTACTCACCATCAACTTTCTTGACCTTAACCGTCTTGATAGCATCTTTGGGAGTTAAATCCACATCTACCACACGACCTTGGTAGAAAATAGCTCCCATCGCCTTATTCATCTTGAGCAGATCCCGCTCGAATTTAGCCCGATTCATCTGGAAGGAAGCTAGGGGAGGTTGCCGATTAGCCCAGATGTGATAATAATCATCAGTGCTTTCAGTTTTAGTTGGATCTTTTGGCCAATGGAAACTTAAGCCAAATTTGGGCGGATGGTTGTCAATCATGTACTCATATAGACCCAGCTCTTTACAAACGAAAAGAGTAGCGATTTCTACCATTGATTCGCCAATTTTTAGATCCTTCTCGGTTCTTTCTTCTGGGCGAGGATCAATCAGGGCAATCTTAATATTAGGGATATTCAGAAGTAGGTGTCGGGCTTGACAGACCCCTGCAAAGCCTGCACCCATAATGACAACATCGTATTCTTGTAATTGAGTATTATTCATTGCTTAATTTATTTATTACTTGAATGTAATAATCAAAAATAATGTTATTGGAGAGCATCCCATTGCTGTAAATCTAGGCTACCAATCAACTAAAATACTATAATTAACAGCATTTTTTTAATGAGACTTTTTACAAATTGGGATGCTCAGATTTATCCTTCAACCTAGGAATCTTGAACTAAGCGCTGAGCAAGTTGTTCAACACTTGGATAATTAAAAATTAAGACTGGATTAAATTCACGTCCAAGCCACTTTTCTAATCTTCCCAGCAAAATCAAAGCTTGGCTAGAATCTAATTCATAGTTATCAAACGGCTCATTAATATCAATATCAGCTGGTTCCATTTCCAGACGCTCAGCTAACTGATCAATTAACCAAGCTTGAATTTCGTCTTGAGTAAAAGTAATAGATTGGGCCATTTGCCTAACTCCGGTATTTTTTTTAGTTTGAATACAGTAATGTTTGGTTTGGTTTGGATATCAATTATCCTGTCAGCCTGCAACAATGTTTTACTACCTTTTGGTAATTGGTAATTGGTAAGTGATAATAGCGGTAATCTTACCGAGCATCGATTAACCATTACCCGACAATCTTTTGTTGCATCCCTTTTATAAAAGGGGGATAAGATTCAACTTGTTGTTCCAAGTTGTTCTATTAAGATGTCTGGGTCACTCAGAGAAGTTACGCAGCTATTTACAAAACTTTATAATTTTTCTGCAATGGTAGTGAAAGTTACCAGGGGGCGGGGGTTTCGGGAGATGGGGAGATGGGGAGATGGGGAGGTTTGGGGAGTGTGGGGAGTGTGGGGAGTGTGGGGAGTGTGGGGAGTGTGGGGAGATGGGGAGATGGGGAGATTTCATGTAGGGTGGGCAGTGCTTGAGACAGATCAGG
>NZ_JAAHHS010000530.1 GCF_010692395.1 Moorena sp. SIO3H5 | reverse complement strand
TGCTCGCTAGTGCTGGAATTGACGGAATCGTGAGGTTGTCGGATGTCAACACTGGGCAATCCCAGGAATTGAAGGGACATTACGGTTGGGTTGAGCAGCTGGAATTTAGCCGGGATGGTCAGCTGCTCGCTAGCGCTGGAGAGGACGGAATTGTGAGGTTGTGGTATCTCAACACTAGGCAATCCCAACCTTTGAAGGGGCATCGGGGTTGGGTGAGGCAGCTGGAATTTAGCCAGGATGGTCAGCTGCTCGCTAGCGCTGGAGAGGACAGAATCGTGAGATTGTGGAATCTAAACACTGGGGAATTCCAAACCTTGAAGGGGCATCAGGGTTCGATTGACCAGGTGCAATTTAGTCGGGATAGTCAACTGCTCGCTAGCGCTGGAGAATACGGAATCGTGAGGTTGTGGGATCTCAACACTGGGGAATTCCAAGAATTTCATGGGCATCAGGGTAAGGTTAACCAGGTGCAATTTAGCCAGGATGGTCAGCTGCTCGCTAGCGCTGGAGAATACGGAATTGTGAGGTTGTGGGATCTCAACACTGGGCAATTCCAAGAATTTCAGGGGCATCAGGGTAAAGTTGACCAGCTGGAATTTAGCCAGGATGGTCAATTGCTGGCTAGCGCTGGAAATGACCGTACCGTGCGCCTGTGGGATTTAAGGGGTCGGCAAATTGCCCAATTCGAGGGGACTCGCCTGGTTTTCAACCCAGATGGGACGCAACTGGCTACTGTAGACGGGAATACCGTTAAGCTATGGCGGCTGTCCACCTTGGATGGACTCTTAGCTAGGGGTTGTGCTTGGCTAGGTAGTTATTTCACCAATAGTTCTGTCAATCCAGAACTGAAGGCGTTTTGTGATTGCTTGGTGGAAGAATGAAGAATGCAGAATTAAGAATGTAGAATGAAGAATTTAGAATGCAGAATTAAGAATTTAGAATTTAGAATTTAGAATTACAAATTCTAAAATGTTTTTCGCCTTTGGGGTTAGGTGAAGGGTAGTTTTTTCGCGTAGCGATGAGCAAATACTATAGCACCACGCATTAAAGTTAGGACATTGATAGAAGCTGAAAAGCTTTTTTAGTGAACTTTTGCCTCTTGCCTTTTGCCTTTTGCCCTTGCGCGTAGCGCTATATCACCTTGGCTGATTAGGGTCAGAGGCTCAATTACCAGGCTCACAGGCAAATGCGATCGCATTTGCCTAAGCTAGCCTACCCTTAATGCCATGGATTACTATAGACAAAAATAGCCTATTATACCCAAAAAGTAATTAAAACTCGCAGCATTAGTTATGATACATAAACAGTCTTGAACCCTTGATGATCTGACACCCCACACCCCACACTGGATGACTCTGAATTTCACCGAGTTTTACAAAGCCACTAACCCAAGCAAAACCCTTGATCTCACCCAGGCAGAAGACCAGAAGCTCTATATCGATTTTTCTTCTGTCCGGGGGGGAGCACTGATTGAGCAACTGAAAACTCAAATTACTCTATTCTCGGAAGACCAGCCCACCTGTCAATTATTTACGGGACATATTGGTTGTGGGAAATCTACGGAATTATCTCGACTCAAGGCTGAGTTGCTAGCAGAAAACTTTCATGTGGTTTACTTCGAGTCGGATCAGGATTTGGAGATGAACGATGTGGATGTGGGGGATATCTTATTAGTGATTGCTCGCCAGGTCAGTGAAAGTTTGGAAGCTAGCCAGGTTAACTTACAACTAAAAGGCTTTAAAGCTTTCCTACAGGAAATTAACACATTGTTGGGTTCCGATGTGACTGGGATTGAGGTTAAGATTCCCAAGGTTGGTGAGTTTGGGGTCAAGGAAAAACAGGGAGAGTATTCCCTATCGGCAGGAATTGCCAAGATTACCACGAAAGCTAAAAATAGCCCAACCTTGCGTAATCGGTTGCGGGATTATATTGAACCTCGTACCAAAACTATTATTGATGTGATTAATACCGAGTTGATTGAACCTGCGATCGCTCAACTCCAACACCAGGGAAAACGGGGACTAGTGGTAATCGTCGATAACCTTGACCGGGTGGAAATTGTGCCCAAGTCTTGGGGGAGACCACAACCGGAATATTTGTTTGTAGACCGGGGAGAACAGTTGCGCCAACTCAACTGTCATGTGATTTATACCATGCCCCTAGGGCTACGATTCTGTAATGATATTGTTCGGCTTACCAATCGTTTCGGGGTTGAGCCGAAGGTGTTGCCCATGGTGCCAGTGACGCAACGGAATGGTAAGGAGTGTGAGCAAGGAATGGCAAGGCTCAGAGCGATGGTAATGGCTAGAGCTTTCCCTAAGCTAGCACCAGCGCAACGGTTGCAGGGGATTCCGCAAGTGTTTGATGCACCGGAAACCCTGGACAAACTCTGTTCTATCAGTGGTGGTCATGTGCGGGAGTTACTGGCAATGCTTCGGGATTGGATTATGCTGGAGAGCAAGTTACCCCTATCCCGGGCAGGGTTAGAGCAGGTTATTCGTAGTCGCTGCAATAAAATCCGATTAGCGATTGATGAAGAGGAGTGGAAATTATTGCGTCAGGTGCATCACAGCCAAGAAGTAAGTGGTGATGACCATTATCGAGTACTGGTGCGTAGTCTATTTGTGTATGAATACTATGACGCTCAAGGGTCTTGGTTTACAGTTAATCCGATTTTGGTAGAAACGGGCAAGTTGTAGCGGAGGGAACAGGGAACAGGGAACAGGGAATCGGGAATCGGGAATCGGGAATCGGGAATCGGGAATCGGGAATCGGGAATCGGGAATCGGGAATCGGGAATCGGCAATTGGGTTAGCAAGAATGCGCTTTGAGATTGATATTAGCAATTATTGGTTCGTTGAATTTGGAAACACCATGACACCAATTGCCATAACTCCATGACTAATAGTCAGCCACAGGATCATCACCAACACGCTGATCATCAACAGCTATTGAAGCAGCTGGCTTGGGCAATGGAAATGGGAGCCAGTGAAAAGGAATTTTCCTTAATCTTCGCCCATTGTAATTATACCCAGTGGCGAGACCAGTTGATAAAACAGCTAGCAGAGGTGTGTGCGGTAGAGATTTTCCCGATTGAGCTAACTCCGGAGGTGACCCAGCTCTACAGGACTATATACAGCAAGATTCAATCCCAACTGGGACAACAACCGCCCCAAGGGATTATGGTGTATGGCTTTGAGGTGGTGAGAGACCTTGAGCAACTGCTGAGATTAGCGAATCGAGTCCGGGAAGAGTTTCGCAAACAGTTCCATGTCCCGGTTTTATTTTGGGTAGATGATCGAGTCTATTCCCAATTCCTGCGCTCCGCCAGGGATTTGGCCAGTTGGGGAACCGGTTCAACCCTGGACTTTCAAATCTCTACCGCTAAAGTAATTAAATTTATCAAACAGGTTACTGATCTTGGGTTTGCTCAAGTCTTAGCCGCTGGAGCCGCTGGGGGTCTTCACCATGGACAGAATATCAGTAACCAGCAGCTGGCTGACTTACGCCAAGCTTGGCAAGATTTGCAACATCGGCAGGTACGATTAGCGCCAGATTTAGAAGCCAGTGTGGAATTTATCCTAGGTCGAGGAATTCCCCATGGTTTCAAGCAGTCCCAACAGCATTATCAACGAAGTTTAAAGCTATGGGAAGATCTCCTGGGAGTTTACGCTTCTTCCGACCCCGAACATCTCATCAGATACGGATGTGTTCTTTTCCATATGGGGCAATGGTACCGTACCTATGCAGATCTTGACCGGAATCAAGATAAGCAACATTGCCTAAGGGCTAGGGACTATTTTGTGCGATCGCATTATTGGTTTGAGAGAGCCAAGCGTCAAGACTTAGTGGCTAAGTTTATCAATCCCTTGGGGGAAATTCTACAAAGACTAGGGCTATGGCATGAGTTATATCAGTTAGCTAAAAAAGCCTTAGCCCTCCATCAAAAATATCCCAACCCGCTCTGGCTTGCCCATGATTACGGCTTTCTAGCGGCACAAGTCGCCATTGCTCGCTCCCAATGGCCTCGGGTCAAGAAATTGTCCACTAAAGCACTGGACATTCTTACCAATGCGCAGTGTTATTCTCAACTCGCTAGTGACCTGACTCTGCAGCAGTTGGACTGGGCATGGGAACTGCATCAAGGTTGGTATCGCTTATCCTTAGCTAGAGCCTACAAGCATCTCGGTGAACCCGACTACGGGATTTGGCATCTAGAGCAAGCCAAATACCACACCAATCCTAACGTTAATCCCTATCTATATACTAAGATTCTCAAAGAATTGCGACAGCTCTACTTTGACCAAGGGGAGTATCAAAAAGCCTTCTCAGTTAAGGCATACCAGCAATCAATCGAGTATCAGTTCCGGTTTCGGGCATTTGTCGGTCCTGGTCA